>JAYVMM010000970.1:0-3173 GCA_043758975.1 Planctomycetota bacterium
GAGCTCAAGGCTCTGGTCTCGGCAGGATGTCTGCCGGTCCAACCGGCTCGTCGAAGCGTGAATCATGGCGCTCGGAAACGGGCGAAAAAGATCCGGACGAATTATCTGATGGATCCCAGGAATCAGAGTAAACAAAGACGGGCAGCGCCGGTACCGGTTTGGCAAACCCCAGGATACCGCGATGCGCCTCCTCATCCTGCTGGCCCTGAACTGCCTCCTGCTCACCGCCCGGCTGCAAGCGGTGCAGACCGATACCCATGGCATCCATGCGGTGCCGGCGCCCGCCACGGTGGTGATCGATGGCAAGCTCGACGAGTGGGACCTCTCGGGCAGCGTGCTGCAGTGCTATGACGTCGAGGTGCTGCGCGACGTCTACTCGGCCGACGTCGCGCTGATGTACGACCCTGGAAACCTCTACGTCGCCCTGCACTGGAAGAGCCAGCACCCGATGAGCAACAGCCACGATCCGCGCTATCAGGCGGACAAGGGCTGGGCCGGCGACTGCGTCCAGCTGCGCATCATGACCGACCGCATCGTCCATGTCACCGCCTGGTACTACGCCGCCAAGCAGGAGCCGGCCATCCAGCTCACCTACGGCAAGGGTCTCACCGAGCCCTTCGGCGGCGGCAACGCCCAGCTCTACCGTACCGAGGGCTGGAAGCTCACCCAGGGCGCCGAGATGGCCTTCCTCGCGGATGCCGACGGCAAGGGCTACGTGCAGGAGATCAAGCTGCCGTGGGCGCTGCTCACCAGCACCCGGCGCTACGCCGCCGGAGATCATTTCGCCTGCGGCATCGAGCTGCTGTGGGGCGCCGCCGACTGGCCGACCCACCGCTATGCCGACAATCTGGCCGATGGCGCGACCAGCCGCGAATTCTTCTTCACAGCCAAGGACGCCTGGGGTCCGGTCGTGCTCGAGCCTGCTGGCCACCTCGCGCTGCCGCCGCCCTCCTGGAAGCAGGCTTTGCTGCCGCACGACGAGACCGCGGGCGGGGTGGGGATCGCCTACCAGCTGCCCAAGGACGCGCGCGTCTCGCTCGCCATCGCCGATGCCGACGGCAAGCGCGTGCGCCAGCTCATCGCCGCCCAGCCGCGCCAGCGTGGCGAGAACTCCGAGCCGTGGGACGGGCTCGATGACGCGGGCAAGCCGCTTCCGCCCGGCGACTACCAGTTCAGCGCCCTCCACCACGACGGCATCCACGTCAGCTGGGCGATGTCCTACGCCAATCCCGGCAACCCGAGCTGGGACACCGCCGACAATCGCGGCGCCTTCTATGCCGACCATACCGCACCGCGGGCGGTGGCCGCGGCGGGCGATTTTGTCGCCCTCGGCTGTCCGATGGGCGAGGCGGGCAAGCACCTCATCGGCTGCGACCTCAGCGGCCAGCGCCGCTGGGGCCTCGCCAACCGCACCGCCTTCGCCGGCGGCAACATCTCCCTCGCCACCGACGGCAAGACCCTGTGGGTGGCGAGCGACGGCAAGCTCTCGAGCATCTACCGCGTCGACGCCGCCACCGGCACCTACGCGCCGTGGGCGCGCACGGCCAAGGACGCCGAGGGTCGCGACTATCAGGTGCTCGACCTGGTGGTGTCGCACGCTGGCGAGGACAAATCCGGCGCGCCGGTCAACCTCAGCGCCATCGCCTACCGCGCCGGCACCATCGCCGCCGCCCTGGCGCGCGAGGACCAGGTCATCCTGCTCGATGCCACCAGTGGCGAGGTCACCGGGCACATCAGCGTGCCTGGGCCGCGCGCGCTGGCCTACCTCCCAGGCGGCGAGCTGGTGGTGCTCAGCGCCGGCGCGTTGCTGCGCGTCGCCACAGACGGCGCCAGCCACCCGTTCTCCGCCCTCACCTTCCCCGACGCCTACGGCCTCGTCGCCGATGGCAGCGGGCTGGTGCTAGTCTCGGTGCGCGGGGCGGAGCAGAACGTCAAGGTGCTCGCTGCCGACGGCACCCTGGTGGGCGAGATCGGGCAGCGCGGCGGGCGCCCGGCGCACGGCGCCTTCATCGATGTGGCCATGCGCCAGCCGGGGCAGATCGCCATCGACAGCCGCAACCGCCTGTGGGTGACCGAGGAGACCTTCAACCCCAAGCGCACCAGCGTGTGGTCTCTCGAGGGCGCGCTGCTCGCCGACTTCAATGGCTCGACCTCCTACGCCGGGGCGGGGGCGATCAACCCGGACGACCCGACCATGGCCTTCTCCGACAGCACGGTCTACCATATCGACCTCGCCACCGGCAGCTCGCGCCCGGTCTACTCGTTCGGCGCCAGCACCGACCCCGCCGAGATCTTCCACCCGCGCTGCGACAGCCGGGTGCGCGTCTTCAACCGCGATGGCGCGACCTACCTCTTCACCACCGATCGCACCCAGGACTGCCTGTGCCTGGTCGGCAAGGACGGGAGCTGGCACCCGGCGGCCTGCGTCGGCTTCGTCCATCGCGACAACGACCACGAGGTGCCGATCAACTACACCCATGCGCTGTTCGCCGGCCACGTCGGCCAACTCTTCTGCTGGGTCGACCGCAATGGCGACGGCCTGGTCCAGGCCGACGAGTTGAGCTTCGCCACGGTGACCGTCCCCGGCGGCACCCTCAGCGTCGCCGGCGGCTACTGGGGCCGGCTGCCCGACCCTGCCGGCACCATCCCCTTCCTCGACAGCGTGCACCGC
The DNA here is from genome assembly GCA_043758975.1 of Planctomycetota bacterium. Taxonomy (GTDB): domain Bacteria; phylum Planctomycetota; class UBA11346; order UBA11346; family UBA11346; genus BOG-1363. The sequence goes on from JAYVMM010000970.1 coordinate 2,672, forward strand.
GTGCTGGCCAAGCTGGCGATCACCGGCATCGCGCCGGGCGGGGCGCCGCTCTACGACCTCAGCCAGATCCAGCAGGTGGCGCTGCGCTCGCCCTACCCGCTGCAGGCCGGCGGCGAGGGCATGATCATGGGCGGCGCCGGCGGGCGAGTCTACGTCAACCAGGACCCGCTGATCGCCATCGAGCAGGATGGCACCGTGGTCGGCGGCTATCCCAGCCACCACGTCTCGGTGCACGGTTCGCACACTGCCACCGGCGCGCGCGCGGGCTATCTCATCGGACCCTCGTCGATCCTCGGCACCGCCGACTGCGGCGGCGCGGTGGGCGAAGTCTTCAGCATGAACGGCAACCTCGGCGAGAACTACCTGTTCACCGCCGACTGCCTGTGGATCCAGGCGCTGTTCAAGGATACCCGCGGCGGCTTCGAGATCCCTGAGCATGCGGTGCGCGGCATGGCGCTCGACGCCATCACCGCCGGCGGGGAGTCCTTCGGCGGCAACTTGG
>JAYVMM010000971.1:0-3552 GCA_043758975.1 Planctomycetota bacterium
CCGGCAACTACACGGTCGAGCAGTGGAACTACCGCTGGACCGCCAACTACGGCTCGGACGACTACTCGGTCGCCGATCCCAACAAGAAGGGCCACGACAAGGTCGAGATCGGCGGGGTCACGCTGTCGCCCGACAAGAAGTCGGTGACGCTCAAGTTCGCCGGCCTGGCGCCGGTGATGCAAATGAAGGTCAAGTTCAAGATCAGCGCCGCCGACGGGGCGCCGATCAGCTTCGAGGTCTACCACACCATCAACAAGATCCCGGCCAAGTAGCCGCGCGCACCGCCGTTGCCGCTGCCATCCGCGCAGCGGCGGCAGCGCGCAGGTCCATCGCCGCTGCACTGGACTCCCCGGTCGCGGGCGCACCATGGCGGTCATGCGCGTCGCCCTGGCCCAGCTCAACCTCGTGATCGGCGACCTCGACGGCGCCGCGGCGGCGATCCGCGCCGCCGCCAACAAGGCGAAATTCGAGGGTGCCGACCTCCTGCTCTGCCCCGAGCTGTGCGCCCTCGGCGGCTACCCGCCGCGCGACCTGCTCGAGCGCCGCGAGCTGATCACGCGCCAATGGCAGCTGGTGCAGGGGCTGGCGCGCGACCTGCCGCTGCCCGCGCTGGTCGGCTGCGTCGAACCGCTCGATCCCGGCCCCGGGCCGACCCTCGCCAACGCGCTGGTGGCGATGGCGCACGGCACCATCATCGCCTCCTACCACAAACGCCTGCTGCCGACCTACGATGTGTTCGACGAGCGGCGCTACTTCCGCGCCGGCGAGCAGAGCTGCATCATCACCATCGCCGGCAAGCGCGTTGGACTGACGGTGTGCGAGGATATCTGGAGCGAGGAGTTCGCCGGGGTGCGCTACCACCAGGATCCGGTGCGCGACCTCGCCGGCAATTGCGACCTCATCGTCAACGCCTCGGCCTCGCCTTACAACGCCGGCAAGCCGCTGTTGCGCAACCGCGTGGTCGCCGCCTTGGCGCGCAAGGCCAAGGTGCCGGTGGCCTACTGCAACCAGGTCGGCGGGCATGACGAACTGCTCTTCGACGGCGACTCCTGCATCATCGCCCCCGACGGCGGCTACCTAGTCGAGGCGACGCGCTGGCAGGAGAGCGTACTGATCGGCGACCTCAATGGGAGCGCGCGCACAGCGGGCGAGGTCGACCCCTTGGGCGACCTGTGGCAGGGCCTGGTCACTGGCATCCGCGACTACTGCGCCAAGACTGCGCAGCGCCGGGTGGTGCTCGGGCTCTCCGGCGGCATCGATTCGGCGCTGGTGGCCGCGCTCGCGGTCGAAGCCCTCGGCCCCGGGCAGGTCATCGGCCTGCTCATGCCTGGACCCTTTTCGAGCCCGGGCAGCGTCGACGATGCGCTCAGCTTGGCGCGCAACCTCGGCATCACCCACCACACCCTCGACATCCGGGACGCCGACCGCGTGCTGCGGGGTACCCTCGCGCCCAGCTGCCCGCCGGGCGGCAGCGGTATCATGGAGGAGAACCTCCAGGCGCGCGTGCGCGGGACGCTGGTGATGGCGGTGGCCAACCGCCATGGCGCGATGGCGCTCACCACCGGCAACAAGAGCGAGATCGCGGTCGGCTACTGCACCATCTACGGCGACATGAATGGCGGGCTGGCGCCGATCGGCGACCTCTACAAGACCACCGTCTGGCAGCTCGCACGCTGGCGCAACCGCGTGCACGAGGTGATCCCGGCGGCGAGCATCGACAAGGTGCCCTCGGCCGAGCTGCGCGCCAACCAGACCGACCAGGACTCGCTGCCCCCCTACGCGGAGCTCGACCGCATCCTCAGGCGCTACCTCGAAGATGGGCAAAGCCCAGCCGAGATCATCAGTGGCGGCGAGGCCGAGGCGGTGGTGCGGCGGGTGGTGCGCCTGGTCGAGGGCGCCGAGCACAAGCGACGCCAGGGCGCGCCGATCCTGCGCGTCTCGCCCAAGGCCTTCGGCATCGGCCGGCGCATGCCCCTGGCCCGCCACTTGGCCTGAGCCCGCGCCGCCGCCCCGCCTTCCACCCTGCCCCATCCGGAGTCGATCATGGCCTTCACCGTCGGAATCATCGGCACCGGCGGGATCGCGCATCAGCATGCCACCCACCTCAAGAAGCTCAGTGGGGTCGAGCTGGTGTGCGGCGCCGACATCAACGAGAAGACCCTGCATGCCTTCAAGGACCAGCACGGCCTCGCGCGCGTCTACGCCGACTACCATGCGATGCTCAGTGCGGAGACCGCGCTCGATGCGGTGTGCGTGTGCACCCCCAATCTCGAGCACGCGCCGGCCACCATCGCCGCGCTCACTGCCGGCAAGCACGTGCTGGTCGAGAAGCCGATGGCGATGGATGCCACCGGCTGCCGCGCGATGATCGCCGCCGCCAAGGCGGCGGGGCGGCAGCTGGTGGTCGGCTTCCAGCACCGCTTCGACGGACGCACCCAGCTCATCCGCCGCCAGGTCGATGAGGGCGCCTTCGGCGCCGTGCTGCATGCGCGCTGCCAGGCGCTGCGCCGCCGCGGCATCCCCAACTGGGGGGTGTTCGGACGCCAGGAGCTCCAGGGCGGCGGGCCGCTCATCGACATCGGCGTGCATGTCATCGAGATGGCGCACTACTGCATGGGTTCGCCGCCGCCGGTGGCCGCGAGCGGCAGCGCCTGGACCTACCTCGGCAACCAGCCGAGCGCGGTCGAGAGCGCGTGGAAGGGCTGGGACTGGCAGACCTACAACGTCGAGGACCTCGCGGTCGGGCTGATCCGCTTCGCCAACGGCGCCACCCTCTCGATCGAAGCGAGCTTCGCCGCGCACATCGACAAGGACGTGTGGAACTTCTCGCTCATGGGCGAGCGCGGCGGCGCCAGCTGGGATCCGCCGTTAGTCTCCACCGACCAGCACGGGCACATGTTCAACCTCACCCCCGCCTTCGTCCCCAACCAGGGCTGGGACGCCCAATGGGCGGAGAAGATGCGCCACTTCGTCGAGGTCTGCCGCGACGCGCGCGCCAACCTGGCGCCCGGCGAGGCCGGGCTGATGGTCCAGGAGATGCTCGACGGGGTCTACCGCAGCGCGGCGAGCAGACAGGAAGTGCGCTGGGCCTAGGGCGCACAAAGCGACGCGGGAGCGCGCCCGCGACCGCGCTCAGCCCTTCGGCTTGCCCTTCGCCCTGCCCTTGGCCGGTGGGGCGGTGATGCTCGCCGCCGGCGTCGGCACTGCCGTTGGCGCCGCCTTTGCCACCGTCGCCAGGGGCCTGAGCATGGTGCCCTCGAAGCCCTCGAAGTGGATGCCGGTCGAGACCGCGGTGGTGGGGAAGCCGAACCATTCGATGACCTCGAGCGGGATCATCACCACCCCGGCCTCGAGGTGCTCATCGCCGTAGATCTCGACCGTCGCCTGGCAGGTGTCGAGGTCGACGCCGATTACGCGCTTGATGCAGAACGAGCTGAAGCTGACGGTATTGGCGTGGAGGAAGCAGCTGCCCTCGGCGAAGGCGCGGGTGGGGAGCTTGTCCTGGATGTCGCAGAGCTTGCGCAGGCGCTGCGACTGCAGCCACAGCTGCGG
>JAYVMM010000972.1:0-2191 GCA_043758975.1 Planctomycetota bacterium
GCCGCTGGGCGGCACCCTGGCTGCCATGCTGATCCCGGTCTAATGTCCTATCGTGCTTTGGATACAAGATTTGCGCGATCCTACGCGGGTGTGTTGGCAAAACCTCTTTGCCTGGCGCTCTCATGTGCTATAGAGCATAACAAGGCGGGCCGAACGTGAGCAATGGGAACGACAACGAGCTGCCGCACTACCTCCAGCTCAAACGGCATTTGAGCGACGAGATCCACAGCGGGCGCATCACCTCGCAGGTGCCCGCCGAGCGCGTGCTCGCGCTCAAGCACCGCATCTCCTACATGACGGTGCGGCGCGCGGTCAGCGCGCTGGTCGAGGATGGGCTGCTCTACCGGGTGCCGGGCAAGGGCACCTTCGTCTGCCGCCCAGGCCACGTGGTGCGGCGCACCGGCAACCTCGGCTTCGTGCTCGACCCGGTGATCGCCGACGGGGTGGCCAACGCCTTCTTCGCCAAGGTCTTCGTCGGTGCCGAGCGCGAGGCGCGCATCCACTCGCTCTCGATCATCTACTCGCCGCTCACCGCCGACCTGGTGCCGAGCAGCGCCGAACGCGTCCAGGGGCAGGCGGTGCGCAAGATCGACGGCCTGATCGCCGCCGGGCTCAACGACCCGGCGCAGGTGCTGGAGATCAGCCGCCAGGTGCCGGTAGTGCTGATCGACGACAGCGTGGAAGGCTCGAGCATTCCCAGCATTCGCGTCGACAACGTCGCCGCCAGCCGCCAGGCCACCCTCCATCTCGTCAGCCGCGGGCGCAAGCGCATCGCCTACGTCGGCGGCTCGACCGCCTCGATCGTCGGGCGCGAGCGCATCGCCGGCTATGTGCAGGCGCTGCTCGAGTCCGGCCTGGCGACCGACCAGGCGCTGATCCACCAGGCCCATTTTGATTTCGACACCGGCTATCAGGGCGCGCGCCGGCTGTTCGCCCTCGCCCAGCCGCCCGACGGCCTGTTCTGCGCCAACGACTCCGTCGCCTTCGGCGCCCTCAAGTGGCTGCGCGAAGCGCGCAAGGCGGTGCCCGGCGACGTCAGTGTGGTCGGCTTCGATGACATCGACGCCGCGGCCCATGTGCACCCGGCGCTGAGCACGGTGGCGGTGCCCAAAGAGCGCATCGGCGAGCTCGCGGTACGCACCCTGCTGGCGATGATCGCCGCCGGCGTCACCACCTTGGACCAGCCGCGCGTGATGGTCGATACCCAGTTCGTGGTGCGCGAGTCCAGCTGACCGCCACGGGCGGTCGGCGGCGAGCGCGCGGCTGCCCCCTGCGGGTCCAAGGGCGTAGTCGCAACATCAGTTTCTGCAGTGATTTGAAATCCTATTTCGCTACCGGTCCCGAGCGCCTTGCGCACTGCCGTTTTGATGCTATATAGCATGTGACGAGCCCGTTGATACCGCGCGCTCCTCCCGGAGATCCGCCATGCCCGCCGCCGCCCGCATGTACTACCCTCCACCGAACTACCTGTACAGCATCGCCGAGAAATAAGGCAGACCGCTCCGCCGCGCCGCGCCGCGCCGCGCCGCCCCGCCCGCTCTCGCACTTTCCCGCCCCGACCCACCCAGCCCTGCACCACCTCCGGATCAGACCATGCCGACCATCCGCCTGCTGCTGCTGCTCTCCGCCCTCGTCACCAGCCCGCTTGCTGCCGGCGAGGCCGGAGCGGCCAAGCCGGCGTTCGGCTGGCGCGGCGATGGCAGCGGAAGCTACCCCGAGGCCGAGCCGACGGTGACCTGGTCGGCGACCAAGAACGTACGCTGGAGCGCCACCGTCGGCATGAGCTATTCCTCGCCCATCCTCGCCGCGCATGAGGTGCTGGTGACGGCGGAGCCGAACCAGCTGATCTGCCTCGAGCGCGGCACCGGCAAGGAGCGCTGGCGGCTGGCGATGACCGCCGCCGACCTCGCCGACGCCACTGAGCGCACCAAGGCCGAGGCCTACCTGCTAGTCGACCACGGCTCGGGCATGACCGCGGCCACCCCGCTGATCGAGGGCGAGACCATCTACACAGTGTGCGCCAACGGCATCGTGCGCGCCATCGGCCTGGACGGCAAGCTGCGCTGGGCCTCCTACATCGAGGCCGAGCAGAACACCGCCTACGGGCGCAGCGCCTCGCCGATCCTCGCCGGCGGCAAGCTCATCGTGCACATGACCAACCTTTATGCCTTCGCGCCCGCCACCGGCAAGC
>JAYVMM010000973.1:0-3469 GCA_043758975.1 Planctomycetota bacterium
GCGCGGGCGCGGGCGCGGACGCGGCGGCCACGAGCGCGAGCGCAGCGATGGGCACTTCACTGCCCATCAGCACAACGAGCCCGCGGGCGACGCCCCCGAGCTGCCGTTGGCCACCCAGGTCCCCGAAGAGCTCGCGCAGCGGCCCAAGGCGGAGGGCTTCCGCGCTCTCGGCTTGAATGAGCAGATCCTCGCTGACCTCGCCGGCATCGGCTACCAGCAGCCGACGCCGATCCAGTCCGAGGCCATCCCCCAGGTGCTCATCGGCAAGGATCTGCTCGGCCAGGCCCAGACCGGCACCGGGAAGACCGCGGCCTTCGCGCTGCCCATCCTGCAGCGCCTCTATTCGCTCGAGAACCCCGCGCGCAAGCCAGTCGCGCTGGTGCTGTGCCCGACGCGCGAACTCGCGCGCCAGGTCTACAACGAATTCATCCGCATGGCCGGGGCTAGCGGCGCGCGCGCGGTGGTGATCTACGGCGGCACGCCGATGGACGACCAGTGCCGTGCACTCGACCGCCATCCGCACGTGGTGGTGGGCACCCCCGGGCGGATCATCGACCACATGAAGCGGCGCACCCTCGACCTCTCGAACCTGTCAATTGCGGTGCTCGACGAGGCTGACCAAATGCTCGACATCGGGTTCTGGCCCGACGTCAACTACATCATCGGTCACACGCCGCCGACGCGGCAAATGCTGCTGTTCTCCGCCACCTTCCCCGAGCCGGTCAAGGAGCTCGCGGCCAAGCACATGAAGGAGCCGGCGCATATCCGCATCCAGCCCAAGATAATCACCGTCGAGCAGGTCGACCAGAAGTACATCGCGGTGGCGCGCGAGCGGAAGAATGAGCTCTTGGCGCACTTCATCGACACCCAGAAACCCGAGCAGCTGCTGGTGTTCTGCCGCACCAAGCACCAGACCGACCGCGTCGCAGAGGTGCTCAAGCGCAAGCACATGTCGGCCTCCGCCATCCATGGCGACCTGCCGCAGTCCAAGCGCGAGCGCACTTTGCAGGACTTCCGCGACGGCAAGCTGCAGTGCCTGATCGCCACCAACGTCGCCGCCCGTGGCCTCGACATCCCGACGGTGTCGCACGTGGTCAACTACGACATCCCGGAGATGCCGGAGGAGTACGTGCACCGCATCGGGCGCACCGCGCGCAACGGCGCCACGGGCGTGGCGCGTACCTTCATCACCCCCGAGGACGGCCAGTTCCTGCTCGAGATCGAGAAGCACATCGGGCTGCTGCTCGAGGAGGAGCGCATCGAAGGCTTCTCCGCCGAGCACACCGACTCCATCAAGCGCACCATCGCCGAGCTGCCGGCGGGCGCGCCGCGCATCCTCAAGCCCCTGGTCGGCGGCATCCGCCTCGGACGCCGCCGGCGCTGAGCCGGGGATGGAAGCCATGATGCAGCCTCCTCCCCTGGTGCTGGTGCTCGTCAGCCTGCTGATGTGCCTGGTGCTGGGCGGCTGCCATACCGCCACCGGGGCGCGCCAGCCGGCCTCGCTTGAGCACATCGTGGTCGCGGGCGAGACCCTGAGCTCGATCGCCGCCGACTACAGCGTCGCGGTCAGGGACATCGTCGACGCCAACATCCTCTATGGCAACGTCCTGCGTGCCGGCCAGAAGCTGCTCATCCCAGGCGGGCTGCTGCGCGGGCCGGTGGCGCCGCCAGCAGCGGCGGCGGAGAACCCCGGGCCGACCACCGACTGGTACGTCGCGCGCAACCTGTGGGCGGTCGATCCGGTCATCCTCAGCCGCACCAAGCCCATGCTCGGCACCCCCTTCCGCATCACCGTGCACCACAGCGGCGACGTCAAGGACGCGGGCATGGATCCGCTCGAGTGGCTGCGCCTGATCGACCGCCAGCACATGGATGGGCTGGGCAAAAAGGAGCCGTGGGCCTGCATCGGCTACCACTTCGTGGTCGCGCCCGATGGGCGGGTATTCGAGGGGCGTCCGTTGCAGTTCCAGGGCGCGCATGCCGGCTATGACGAGGTCAACCGCCTGAACATCGGCATATGCCTGATCGGCGATTTCGACAAGATGCACGTGCCGCCGGCGCAGCGCGCCGGCCTGACCCTCGCGCTCGACCGCCTGTGCCGCGACTACAGCATCAGCCGCGCCAACGTCTATGGCCACCAGCACTGGAAGACCACCGAGTGCCCGGGCCGCTTCCTGATGGCGATCGTCGATGCCTATGCCGGCGGCGATCCGGGCGTGAACGGCGGTCCGCGCGCGCCGGGCACCGCGCGCATGGCGACCATGGTCGCCGCGCCGTGAGCGCGCCCCGCGTGCGGATGGCCATTGACCACCTAGGCGAGCAGCCTACAGTTCCCGCCCCTGAGCATGGGTGGCGGAATTGGCAGACGCACTAGCTTGAGGTGCTAGCGATCGCAAGGTCGTAGGGGTTCGAGTCCCCTCCCGTGCACCAGGTACGACCCCGTAGGGCCATCGCCTTACGGGGTTTTTTCTTCTTCGGCGGCAGCGGCGGCGGCGGGCGCGCGGATTTCCTGCAGACTGCCGCTGGGTGCGCGCTAGCATGCCGCCGGCGGCACAGTGGGCACGGATGCCCATGGTCCCGCCCGCACCCGGGAACGGGCGCGGCGACCACGGCGCGAGGCACGGATGCCCACCATCTCCACCAGGCGCATGCTCCTGCGTCCGCTCGCTCAAGGCGATGCTGCCGCCCTCGCGCGCATATGCGGCGATGCCACCACCATGCGCTGCTGGCCGGCGCCACCGGTCGCGACGCTTGGTGACTGGCTCAGCGAGGAGAGCGCGCTCACCCGCCGTTTCGCCGTCACGCTGCGCGGCGATGGCCGGCTGCTCGGTGAAGCCGGCACCGCCGAGGCGGTGCTGGATGGGGTCGCCAGCATGGTCATCAGCTGGACCATCCAGGCCCCGCACTGGGAGCGTGGCTACGCGGTCGAGGCCGCGGAGGCGGTGCTCCAGGATGCCTTCGCGCGCCTGGGCGCGCGCCAGCTCCACGCCTGCCTGGAGGTGGACCACCTCGCCGCCCGCCGCGTGGCCGAGCAAATCGGCATGACCCTGCTCGGAGAGCTCGCAGCGCCGGCAGGCGGGGTGGGGCGGTGCTGCCACTACCTCTCTGCCGGCCCGCTGCCGCCGCCTTGACCGGGGGTCACCCGGGTCAGACTCAGCCTCAATCACCCGGAGGCCGCCTGCCATGTTGCCGCCACCCCGCTCCCGTCCTACGTCGACCGCACACCGCCGCGCCTCCGCTTTGCGCGCTGCGCTGCTCCTGCTCCTGCTCCTGCTCCTGCCGCTGCTCGCGCCCAGCCTCTCCGCCGCCACCGCGGCGCCGCCGGCGGTGTCCAAGGAGGGCGATGGCGACTTCATCATCGGCCCGGACTACACCCCGGATCCCGCCAACGCGCCCAAGGACGGCGCGCCCAAGGGCACCACCCACGACTTCGACATGAAGTCGTCGGAGAGCAAGGTCTACCCAGGGC
>JAYVMM010000974.1:0-2343 GCA_043758975.1 Planctomycetota bacterium
AGAGGGTGGCGCATAGCGAATAGATGTCGGAGCGGATGTCGAGATCGGCGCCGCCGGCCTGCTCAGGCGAGATATAGGCCGGCGTCCCCGCCGTGCCGCCATGGGCGATCAGCCCCTCATCCTCCTCGCTGCCGCGCGCCAGGCCGAGGTCGCCGAGCTTGGCCTTGCCGCCCTCGCCGATCAGGATGTTGGCCGGCTTGATGTCGCGGTGGATCAGCCCCGCAGTCTCGATGGCCTTCAGCCCATTGGCGCAGTCGCGCACGATCTCGAGGGCGCGGCGCTCGGGCAGCTTGCCGCCCTGCTGCTTGGCCAGCGCGGCGGCATCGCCGCCGGCGACGAACTCAAGTGCCATGTACCAGAAACCGTCAGCCTGGCCGACATCGTAGCAACCGACCACGTTGGGATGGACCAGGCGACCGGCGGCACGCGCCTCGGCGAGGAAGCGCTTGGTGAAGAAGGCGTTGTTGGCTAGGCGGTCGGGGATGACCTTGAGTGCCACCGTGCGCGCCATCGACACCTGGATGGCCTTGTAGACCTGGCCCATGCTGCCGGCGCCGAGGCGCTCGACCAGGCGGAAGCCGCCGATGGTCTCCGGCATGGCCGGGTCCTTGGCGGCAGCGGCATCAGGTGGGCGGGATGCGGCCATAGCCCTGTCCGGAATACCAGAGTGGAGGAGACGGCGTTGCCGGGGGCGTGCACCCGGCGGGCGCCGGCGACGTCGGAGCGCAGGAGGTGCCGGGGTGGAGGATACCCCAGGCTCGCGGGCCTTGTCAAGGCGCCGGAGCCAGGTGGGCGAACCAGCGCACCGCCCAGCGGTGCCTGCTCTCGCTTTCGCACCGGCGCGCCGGCACGCCGGCGTAAGGCTCACCGCCCGGGTGGCGGAGCGGCCTGGCGCGCGCGGTCGAACGCAGCCTGCAGCGCGCTGACCCGCGCCTCGGTCGCAGCGAGCTGCTCAGGAGAACTCTGCGCGCGCGAGAAGGGCAGCCAGCCGTTCGAGCGCGCTTCGCGCAGCTGCTTGACCTGGGCGAAGAGCGGATCGGCGGTGATGCGCGCCAGTTCGGCGTCGAGGTCATCGCCGATCAGCGCCGCGCCGGTGCCGCGCAGCAGGGTGCGCGCCATCAGCAGGTGGCCGAGGTCGCCGGGGTGGACGCCGTCGCCGGAGAGGATGAAGCCGGAGGCGCTGCGGCGGCGCGCGGCGAGGTAGTCGCCCATCGCACGATGCAGGTCAATGACGGTCAGCCCGTCCTGGTGCAACCCCATCTCCCACGCCGCGTAGGCGGCGAGCACGTCGTCGTAGCGCGCATAGGGCATGGTATAGCCCGGGCCGCTGTCGTCCTGGCTGACCTTGGCCCCGTGCGGGATGGGATCGAACACCGGCGGGGTGAGCAGGATGACGGCGGCACCCGCCGCGCGGCATTGCCGGACCAGGGTGAGCACGCCCTGGTGGAAGGCCTCCGCCCGCGCCTCGGAGTAGGGCAGATAGATGCCGTCGTTCATGCCATAGCAGGCGACCACCAGCTGCGGCTTGGCCGCCTCCAGCGCCCGCGCCAGGCGGGTGAGCACGCACGGGCGCGGCCCGGGGTGGATGCGCTCGGTCAGCCCGGAGGTGGTCTCGCTGCTCAGGCCGATGCTGACCAGGTCGACGCGGCTGGCGGGATGGGCGCGTGCGAGGGCGAATTGCGCCATGGTCACGTAGGTGCCGCCCTGGGTGATGCTGTCGCCGAGGATCAGCACCCGCCGGTCGAGCAGCGCTGGGGTGCTCGGCGGTTGGTCCGCGCGCGGTGGCGCACCGCCGCCGCCGCAGGCGGTGAGGAGGATGAGGATGAGGATGAGGATGAGGATGGTGAGCGCGAGCGCGGACACGCGGGCGTTGGCGAGCTGGATTGGCAGCGGCGGCATGGCCCCTCCCGGAGACGATCGAGCATGCCGCGGGGCGGTGCACGGCAAGCGCGGCGCACGCGTGCGGCTTCGCGGCGGCGGGCGCCGCTACTCCTCCTCGAGCACCACCACCTTGACCCGGATCACTCCCGCCCCGCGCCCGGCGCCGGGCAGGAAGGGACCGACGAAGACCTTGCCCTCGCCGTCGAGCACCTGCGGCTGCGCCGGACCGCCGTTGCCGATCGCCACCACCAGGGCGCCGATGGGGATGCGCGAGCCAAGCATGCGGTGGGTGTCGTCCTTGGCGTCGTAGCCGGTCCAGTCGGTGTCGAACACCGGCGCCTGGCCGCGCGGCCAGCGATAGCGCCCATAGTTCATCGTCCACTGCTCGACCGGGTTGGCGACGATGCGCACCTTGACCCCCTTGGTCAGCACCAGGCCGATGTCGTTGCGCTGGTTGGAGGC
>JAYVMM010000975.1:0-4413 GCA_043758975.1 Planctomycetota bacterium
GTGACGGCGATCAGCGTGAAGCGGTCGCTCAAGCAATACCGTGCGCATGGCGCGAAATCATTCTTCGTCTCCCGTCGCCCGACCGTGGTGCCGCGCGTGCTGAAAGGGACATGAAGTTCTAGGCCATCCGAAACGGAATCACATTGGGGGGCAGCACGGGGTGGCTTGGATTTATTCAGGGTCGTTTTAGACGGGTTTCTTTGCTGTAATGGCGGACCATTACTGGCCCGGATCCCATCTGCTGGCTGGTGTCACACACCAAGGTAAAATTGAGGTCCGATTTTAGGGACCAAATTTTCGCATTCTGATCCCATTCTGATCCCAGCAGCTTTTACTCGAAAAGCACCTCCCTAACATAAGAAGAAAACCACGGCATTTACCGTGGTTTATAGAGTAGCGATGGGGGGAATCGAACCCCCGACCTAAGGCTTATGAAGCCTCCGCTCTAACCGCTGAGCTACATCGCCGTGTTTTTGCCCCCTGCGGCAGGGGGCGCTAGCCTAGTGCGGGCCCCGCAGCCAGGCAAGCGTTCAGCCTTCCGGGCTGTCCTCCGGCTCCGTCGCCACCACCCCTGCCGCCACCCCCTCCGCGGGTGGCGCCGCCGGCAAGGTGGCTGGATTAGCGCTGGCTTCCGCCGCCGCCTGGCGCTGGGCGCGGAAGGCTGCGAAGCTGGCCTCGATGTCGACCGTGCGCGTGAGCACCGCCTCCACCGCGCACGACTCCTCGAGCTCGCGCACGAAGCGCTGCTCGTCGCTCTCGACCACCTCCTCGACCGCCTCAATGCCCTCGAGCTCGATTTCGCTCTGCACCGGCTCGCCCGCGGCAGCTGCCGGCGTGGTCCAGGTGACCAGCGGCAGGCGCCGGCGGCGCCGGCGCGGCTCGGGCTCGGCAGCGGTCTCGCCCGCCTCGCCCGGCTGCGACTGCGGCAGCTGCGAGCGGTCGTGGTCCTGGTCCTCACGGTAGCGCAGGAAGACGTCGCCGAACTGCTCGTGCTGGAGCGCCTCGATGAAGCGCTGACGCGCGCATTCGAGGGTGGCCATCAGGGTGCCGACCTTGCCGATGCGCGTGCCCTCCTTCTCGAACAACCAGCTCAGGCGCGCCTCGCGCGCGGCGCGCATGGCATCGATCAGGGTACTGATCTTGACCTCCAGCGGCACGTCGTCGTTGAGCACGGTGCGCGGGCCCAGGCCGTTGATCTTGGAGAGCATGCGCTCCCACTCGGCGAACAGCTGGCCGGAGTCGCAGTTCTCGAGATCGAAGCCCTCGGCCTCCTCGGGATCCTCGGGGATGATCTCGTGCAGCTGGCGCCCCAGGCGCCGGGACTGCTCCGCCTCGAGCCGGGCGATGGCGATGGTCGCCTCCTTGAAGCGGCGGTAGGCAAGCAGCTGCTTGATCAGCCCGGCGCGGGGATCGAAGAGCTCCTCCTCCCGTTCGTTGTCCCCGCCCTCCGCCGGCGGGGTCTCGGGCGGCGCCACCAGGCGGCTCTTGAGCTCGAGCAGGGTGGCGGCCATGAGGATGAAGTCGCCGGCGGTGTCGAGGTCGAGCTCCTGCCAGCTGGTGACCGCGGCGATGAACTGGTCGGCGATGAGCGTGACCTGGATGTCGGCAATGTCGACTTCGCTGCGCCGCACCAGGAACAACAGGAGGTCGAGCGGGCCGGAGAAGGCATCGAGGGCGACGCGGTAGCCGAGCTCGACCTGCGCAGGAACGGCGTCCGGGGCGACGCCCGCTCCATCCGCGCTGCCAACGCCTGGATGCTCCGCGGTCGGGAAGGTCACGCTGCCAGCGCCGTCCACCATGGCTGCAGCCTAGGGCCGCCGCCGGGCGCTCAAGGGCGCAGCGTGCCCACCGGCTCGGCCTGGGCGAAGCGCCGGATCTCCTGGTTGACCGCCTCGATGACATCCTGCGGCGTGCTGGTGCCGGCGGTGATGCCGACGTGGCGCTTGCCGGCGAACCAGCCCTCGCGCAGCTCGCCGGGGCCCTCGATGTGGTGCGCCTCGATGCCGCGGTCAGCGATCAGCTCGAGCAGCTTGCGGGTGTTGGCACTGTTGTGGCCGCCGATGACGATGCCGAGGTCGATGTCCTGCGCGAGCAGGTCGTGGATCGCCTGCTGGCGCTCCTTGACCGGCTGGCAAATGGTGTCGATGAAGCGCACCTCCTGCACCCAGGGCAGGGCGCGGATGCAGGTGACGAGGTGCTGGACCTGCTCCAGGCGGTTGGTGGTCTGGCTGACCACGCCGATGCGCGTGCGCCCTGCGAGCTGGGCGAGATCCGCCTCGTCGTGAACCACCATCGCCGCGCTGAGGTTGCCGACCACCCCGCGCACCTCGACGTGGCCGGCTTCGCCGATCACCACCGGAAAGTAGCCCTGGCGCTCGAGGAAGCGCGCGAGCTTGTGCAGACGGATGACCAACGGGCAGGTGGCGTCGTAGACCATCAGGCCGCGCTCGCTCAGCAGCTTCTTGGTGACGTCCGAGGCGCCATGCGCGGTGATCATCACCGCCTCGGTGGTGATCTGGTCGAGCTGGTCGCGCTCGACGATGCGCACCCCATTGGCGCGCAGGCGCGCGGTGGTCTGCGGGTTGTGCACCAGCTGGCCGACCACGGTCAGGCGGTCCTTGAACTCGGGATCGAGCGCCATGTCGATGGCGTCCTGCACCCCGAAACAGGTGCCCATGGCTTGGGCGAGGGTGATCTTCATCGTCATGACCTGAAAGAAATGCCTCCGCTTGTGCCGTATCCAGCAGGCTTCCCTGAACCTTGGGTTCAGGTGGGGACCTCCCCGTAGCGGCATGGCCGTTTCGGGCGTTAGTCCCCTTGTTTAGAGAAAGGCCAGGGGATCGCGGCCAGACCTCGAACACAGCAGGGGCACCAGTCTTCTAGCGCATTGAGGTGCACATTTCCACGCCAATCCGCCCGTCCCGGTGCGTGTGCGAGCGCGCTCAAGCTTTCGCTTGCGCCGCGGCGATGGCCTGTTCCGGATCGCTGCCGGCGATGACCGCGAGGAAGGTGGCGCCATAGCGCTTGAGCTTCGACTCGCCCACCCCCTTGACATTGAGCAGCGCGTCGCGGTCGCGCGGGCGTTCGGCCGCAAAGGCGCGCAGGGTGAGATCGTTGAACACCATATAAGGTGCCACCCCCTGGCGCGCGGCGAGCAGCCGGCGCAGCTGGCGCAGGCGCTCGAACAGCGTCTCTTCGCCGCTGCTCGACGTGGCAGCGCCACCGGTGGCGCCGGCGGTGGCGAGCTTGGCTGCGCCACGCCGACTGCGCTTGCCGCCGGCGCCGGCGCCGGCGGCCATATGCGCCAGGCGCACGCTGCCCTCGCCGCGGCATAGCGCGCGCCCGAGCTCGGTGTGCTCGAGGAAGGTGTAGAGGCCGTCTTCGCGTAGCTGGAGGTGGCCCTGCACCACCAGCTGGTCGATCCACGCGCGCAGCGCGGCCTCGCCGGCGTCCTTGAGCAGGCCGAACACCGCCAGGCGGACATGGCCGGCACGCTCGCTCTTCTCGGTAGCGCGCCCGAGCAGCACGTCGACGGTCTGCCCGGCGCCAAAGCGCCCGCCCAGGCGCCAGGCCGCGCTGATGATCTTCTGCGCGATCACCAGCGCCTCGTCGGCGGGCAGCTCGCGGGTCTCGCCGCGGCAGACGTCGCAGGCGCCGCAGCCCTGCGCGAGCTCGGGGCTCTCGGGCGGCGGGTAGACTTGGCCGAAGTGCTCGGTGAGCAGGCGGTGGCGGCACACCGGAGCGACCGCGAAGCGCCCGATCTCGCGCAGCTGGCGCTCGAGCACCTGACTGCGCTCAGGCGACAGCGGGCCGTCCATGGTCGCCAGCCGGCGATGGCCGACGAGGTCGGCGGCGCTGTGCAGCAGGACGCATTCGGCGGGCGCGCCGTCGCGCCCCGCACGCCCGGCCTCCTGCTGGTAGTGCTCGATCGACTTGGGGGTGTTGGCATGCACCACATAGCGCACGTTGGAGCGGTCGATGCCCATGCCGAAGGCGATGGTCGCCACTACCACATCGAGGCGCTCGTTGACGAAGTCCGCCTGCACCTTGGCGCGCGTCGCCGCCGGCAGCCCGGCGTGGTAGGCGGCGCACTGCACCCCCGCCGTGGCCAGGCGCTCGGCCAGGCGCTCGACCTCCTTGCGCGTCTGGGCGTAGACGATGCCGCCCTCGCTGGGGTGGCGCGCGACCACCGCGAGGATCTGCCCCACCGCGTCCTGGCGCGCGTGCACGCCGTAGAGCAGGTTGGCGCGGTCGACGTGGCCGACCAGGCGCAGCGGAGCGCGCAGAGCGAGCTGGGCGCATATGTCGTCCTGCACCGGCGGCGTGGCGGTGGCGGTGAGCGCCATGCGCGCCGCCTGCGGCGCCTGCGCCAGGATGGCGCCGAGCTGGCGGTATTCCGGGCGGAAATCGTGG
>JAYVMM010000976.1:0-2029 GCA_043758975.1 Planctomycetota bacterium
CGTGGGCAGTGAAATCCTTCCCGGGAAGGGCGATGAAGATGCGCTTGTGGGCATCGCTCAGCGCAGCCGCCGGCGGTCCGATGACCTCGATGCTGTCGATGGTGACGCTGCGGACATGCGCTTTGGCGGCCTCGGATGGCGGCGCCTTCGTGATGGGGCCGCCGGTAGACGACGTGGCGCCTGCTGGCTTGGCGGGCTCGTCACTCCCGGGATTGATAAAATTCACCGCCAGGTGGGCCCGCCCGGGTGCGAGCTTCGCCTTGCACACGAGGAAAGCCGGTGACTTGCGGCCAGCGAGCACCTTCAATTCGTCAAGGACCTGGCCGTCGCAGCGGATGGCGATGCGCGCTGCTTCGCTGCCCGCCTGCTCGGCCGAGGCCTTGATCTTGATCGTATAGGTTCCCTCGGTGGGGACCACGAGCGAAGTTGCGACCTCGCCGGGGCCGGTGAAGGTGCGGGACGACTCGTTCTTGGTGGCCGGTGCGGGTTTGCCCTCGTAGACCGCAGCGAGCTGCCCAGCCGTCCAATTGCAGACGAGCTGGTCCTCGACCACCACCAGATCGAGGGCGGTATCGGCTGCGAGCAGATATTTCTCCATCAGCAGGGGCGAAATGCCGGCATCGTCGCCCCCGGCATCCCTGTCGAGGTTGTTGCCGCCCTTGAAATCGATCGCGAGCAGATCGCTGAGGGTGCGCACGTATTCGGTGCGCGTCAGACCCTGCAGCTGGTTCGTCCCGGGATCGGGCGGGTCGAGGTGCTTGAGCGCGCCCAGCCACGCGAGCATCACCGTCCGTTCATCAGCGGTCGGCTGCTTGCGCTCCTTCTCCGGCGGCATCTCCCGATTGGCAAGATGCTCGCTGGTGCTGGTCCACAGCGAGCGTCGCGCGAGCGCGGCCTGGCCGGAGCGCAGCTGGGAGAAATCGACATCGCCCTTGTGCTTGTCAGGCCCGTGGCAGGCGCTGCAGTAGGTGTCGAGAAGCGGGCGCATCTCCTGCTCATAGCGCTTGGCTAGCTGGGTCTGCAGCGGCGGCCCGGTGCGCGCGCCTTCGTCAGCGATGCCCGCGACGATGCAGGCCGCTGTGAGGGCGAACACGGTCAGGCTGGGGGCCAGAGCATGGATGCCAGAGCAGGTTGTGGCGCGGCGCATCTAGAGCTCGATGAGCTTGCTGCTGTCGCCGATCACCGGCTCCGGTTTGACCCCCGCCCGCGCCAGCATGCTCATCAGCAGATCGGATTGGGTGGCGTTCACCTTGAGGTAGCGTCCGCCATGCACGGTGCCGCCACCGCGACCACAGAGGATAGTTGGCAGCCGGTCGTGGGTATGGAAGGCGCCATCCGCCATGCCCGACCCCCACAGCACCATGGCATTGTCGAGCAGCGAACTGGACCCCTCCTCGAGCCCTTTCATGCGCTGGATAACGCGCGTCAGCTGCTGCACATGGAGGTGTTCGATCTTGAGGATCTTGGCGATCATGTCCTTGTCGGTGTGGTTGTTGTGCGACAGTTCGTGGTGGCCGTTGCTGAACCCGAGCTCGGGATAATTGCGGCCGTATCCGCTGCTCGTCATCAGCGTCACCACCCGGGTGATATCCGCCTGGAAAGCGAGGATCATCAAGTCGCTCATCACCGTCATGATCTCGCTGAATGGGATGGTGCCCCCGTCGCGGGCAGCATTGCCGTAATCGTGCTCGGGGACCTTGACCTCGATGGGATCGGAGAAGCGTTCGCCCTGGGCGACCTTGCCCGTCCGCACGTTCTTGGCCTGGGCCGCGGTGCTCTGCTGGCGCTCGATGGCGGCGATGCGCTTCTCGAGCGCCCGCATGCTATCCAGGTATTGGTCCAGCTTGCGGCGATCATCCTCGCTGACTCTTTTCCTGAGGTCATTGGCGCTCTCCATGACCACGTCCAGCATGCTCTGGTCGATGGTCGCATCCTCGCTGGTTCCATTGGGCGAGGTGCCGGCGAAGGTGCCGGCATCGATGGCCGGTCCCCCACGCTTGGCAATGGTTCCTTTTCGCGATGAAAACAG
>JAYVMM010000977.1:0-4915 GCA_043758975.1 Planctomycetota bacterium
AGTGTCTCTTGGTCTGTTCCGGCTGAAGTCACGGTGCAAACTTGTCCCAATGGCGTTCCGTCGACCCCTATGGCATAGATTGAACCAGAACCGAGATTACCATAGGCATCGAGAGCGAAGAGCTTCTGGCCGTCCTGATCCGTTGTGAACGGCTTCGCTGTGGCGAAATCGTAGCTCCATTGATTAATCAGCCTATCGTGTTGCAAGAAATGGACGAATCCCCAGGCGCCTTCCGAGTTGGGTATTTTCGTGTCCCAGGTGGTGAAGGAAGGTACTTCAAGAAGATTGAATGGAATATTTCCCGGCACAGTCGTCACTGTCCACGCCCGTACTTGGGGTGAACTCGCCCGCAATACGGGCGTATTTTCAACTGCATTGAGGAGGTCGCTATATTGCTCGAGCTCCTGATTTAACTTTTCGTTCGTCTCTGCTATTTTCGCCGACTCCTCCTGAGCCTCGACGAACTCACGGATGGAATAAGGCAAACCGAAGGCCTGGAGAATTTTTACTGCGGCGCCTGCTACGGACGCAAGGCCTCCGAGTGCCTTTGCGGCAATTGTGCCCAACCCATAATTCATCACGCTTTGTTCTTTGAGTAAGATAGATGAACGCGCCAATTGGCACATTGGTCAGGCACCCAGCCATCCGCCGCGTCACCGCCCGGCAGAGATGAAATGCTTGCTCAGCCGCGGCCCTTCCTGGGAGGCGTAGTTGTTGCCGCAGGCGCCGTAGAGGCTGGCGCAGGGCCGCTGCAGCAGTTCGTAGGCCATGGCGCAGATCGGCTGGCCATGGCGCAGGATGATGTCGTCCTGGTGCGGGCGCACCTCGAGCACCGCCGGGGCGCCGCGCGCATCGTCTGCGAAGATGCCCCAGCCGGGATCGAAGAAGCCGGCGTAGTGCGCGCGGAACTCGCCCGCGGTGGGGTCGAAGGGCACCATCTCGCAGGCGAGGTCGCCCGGCACCACCACGCGCTCGCGCGTGCACAGGATGTAGAAGCGGTCCTGCTCGAGGTTGAGGAAGCCGGAGTCAGCTCTGGTCAGGGGGGCGAAGAAGTGCTCCGCCCGGTGGCTGGCGAGCTTGCCCAGCACCAGGGGATGGTGGGTGCGCTTGGCGATGAAGCCGACCACGTCGCGATCGAGGTCGGCGGTCATCACCAGGCGCCCGTCGAACAGGCTCTGCACCGGGCTGGCTGAGCCATCGGGTTCGCGCAGCAGGGGGGTGCGGGCGTGGCGCGCGATCAGTTCGGCCTGGGCGTAGACCCGGCGTTGGGCAAAGAAGATCGCCTGGTTGAGGCTGACCCCGGCCTGGGCGACGACGTTGAAGCTGCGCGGGATGAGCTCGATCCATAGCTCGCCGCGGTAGCCGGCGGGGACGCGGTCGTAGCGCGGACTGCCGTCGCTGAGCACGCGGGTGGCGAGGTCGACGCGCCCGGTCGAGCTCTTGCCGTTGGCGTAGGCCTCCATCCCGGCGGGCAGGTCGACGCTCTCGCGCAGGCGCACGAAGTAGACCTGTCCGCGCCCCAGGCAGGCGGGCTGGGCGAGATCGACGCGCTCGAGCGCCAGGCCGCGCACCAGATCACGCACGCTCTCGCCTGTCCGCCCGCCGCTGGCGGCGAGGGGCAGGATCGAGCCGGGCATGCGCCAGGCCTCCTCCGAGAGCGTGAGATCGATGCTGGCGGGCTGGATCTGCTCGGGCCGGATGCCGCCTTGGGCCTTGATGTGGCCGGCGGCGGCGAGCTGGCGCAGGGCTGCGATCTCGAGGGTGCCTGGTGCGAGCAGGCTGTCGCCGGTGGTCATGGCGGGATCGTGCGGCGGACGGGGCGCTTGGCCAGCGCCAAGGCACCGTCCGCTAGCCCATGCGGAAGACCACGGTGGAGATCGCGGTGGCGGCCTGCTGGGGGTCGCGGTTACAGTAGACGTGGCGGCGGTGTCCGGGGAACTGCACCAGCGCTCCGGCGCCCACCTCGACTTCTTCCTCGTCGATCAGCAGGTGCGAGGTGCCGCTGAGGGCATAGTAGAACTCCTGGGCGCCGAGCGGATGCGGGCGACCGACCGAGCGGCAGTTCGGCTGCATGGTGACATGGTGGATCTGCACCCCTCTGGAGGTGATGGGCGAGACCAGGCGGGCGACGAAGCGCCCGGCCTCGGCGCGGTATTCCTGCATATCGCGCGGGGTGACCTTGTAGTGGCGGTGCTCGGGCGGCAGCACCAGCAGCTCGTCGAGGCTGACGTGCAGGCCCTTGGCCACCGCCATCACGGTCTGGATCGAGGGGTTGGCGCCATCCTGCTCGAGGTTGGCGCAGGTGGCGCGCGGCAGGCCGCACAGCTCACCGAGCTGGGCCTGGGTGAGCTTGGCCTGCTTACGCAGCCGGCGCAGGTTGAGGGCGAGGGCATCCATGGCTGAGGCTGATATCGTGCTGGAATAATTCCCATATACCAGCAAAAGGCGGCGTGAATTCTGGCCTGCCGGGCTTGAGCCCCCGCGCCGGGAGGCCTAGTATGCGCACCATCGTCAGCCATTCTGCCTTGCGCAAGAATCCCATTGTCACCCCGTCCAAGGACTACCCCATGCCCTTCACCCTGCCGCCTCTGCCCTACGACGTCTCCGCCCTCGAGCCCCACCTCACCAAGGAGAACCTCGAGCTCCATCACGGCAAGCACCACAACGCCTACGTGGTCAACCTCAACAAGCTGCTCGAAGGCAAGCCCGAGGCGAGCAAATCGCTCGAGGACATCATCCTCTCCAGCGAGGGCGGGATGTTCAACAACGCCGCGCAGATATGGAACCACACCTTCTACTGGAACAGCATGAAGCCCAAGGGCGGCGGCGAGCCGAGCGGCGCGCTGGCCGCGGCCATCGCGCGCGACTTCGGCTCCTTCGCCAAGTTCAAAGAGGACTTCACCGCCGCCGCCACCACCCAGTTCGGCTCCGGCTGGGCCTGGCTGGTTGCGGAGGGCGGCAAGCTCAAGGTCACCAAGACCGGCAATGCCGACCTGCCGATGAAGTACAAGCAGACCGCGCTCTTGACCATCGACGTGTGGGAGCACGCCTACTACCCGTCGTTCAAGAACCTCCGCCCCAAGTACATCGAGACCTTCCTCGCCAGCCTGGCGAACTGGGATTTCGCCGCGGCCAACCTGGCCAAGGCCTGAGAACGTAGCGCGGATGCTCCGCCCTGCCCCGCTCCGCCGCCGCCTGGCGACGCGAGCCGGGGCGGAGTGGACCGCGCTGGGTGCGGAGCCAGGACTCATCAGGCGATACTCGGCTTCGCTTCTGAGCGCTGGTACCTGCTCAATTTTTGGTGCAGGTACGCGCAGGCGCAGCGGCGCAGGGAGCCAACGATCGTTGGGCGTTCACCGCACGGCGCAGCGCGTCCCGACACCAATCAGCCGCCGCAGCAGAAGCGTAAGCGTTCGGCAAGGCCCCCGAGATCCGTCGCCGGTCGCAGGCTATCGTGCGCTACCAGCCATTCGCTGAGCCGAACCGGGAACAGCCACCAGGGGCAAACGTGGGCCTGGGAACGGTGCTGCTCGTCGTTGCCCCCGTAGACCACCATCCGCGCATTCACCGCAGCTTCCCGGATGGCCGCGACCTCCTCCAGGGAGCGGAACCAATCGCTGGCGACCGTCTGCCCGGACTTGATCTCCACCGCCAGAACATGGCCCTGAGCCTCGATGAGGAGATCCACCTCGCTGGTCTGGGACGCATAGACGTGCACTCGGGCCGGTGCGACTGCATGGGCGATGATCTTCATCGCTTCGCTCACCACTATGCCCTCGAAGAGATGACCACGGTGGGGGTGGGTGGCGAGATAAGACGCGCTGGTGCACCCGATGAGGTAGGCGGCCATGCCACTGTCGATGAGGTACCATTTCGGGTTCTTCGTCAGTCGCTTCGAAATATTGGCAAACCATGGCCGCAGCGGTGCGGCGACGTGGCTGGCCTGAAGGACGCTGCACCAGGTCTTCGCGGTGGTCTGGTTAATACCTGCATCGGCGCCCAACTTGGCATAATTCATGAACTGCGCGTGCCGCCCGGCGAAGAGTTCGAGGAAGCGCTGGAATGCTCCGAGGTTCGCTACGGTGAGGATCTGCCGCACATCGCGTTCCAGGTAGGTACCGACGTAATCGGCATGGAATTGATGCGCCGGAATCTGCGAATCGTGGAGCCGGGGAAAACCACCACTGATGAGGAGTTCATCACAGGTGCTCCGCCGCCCCCATGCCGACCACTCGCCCAGGCTCAACGGCAGCAGTTGCAGCAGCGCTGTCCGTCCGGCAAGCGATTGACCTAACGCTGCGCGCAAGGCCGGCTGGTGGCTGCCGGTCAGGACCCAGCGCCCGTTCCGTGCGACCCTGTCGACATCGGCCTGGATGTAGCTCAGCAATTCCGGGGTGCGCTGTATTTCGTCGAGGATGGCTCCGTCTGGGAACTGGGCCAGGAATCCGCGCGGGTCGTCGAGCGCGAAGCGGCGTATATCCGGCGCCTCCAGGTTCGCATAGGGTTTGGCGATCAGCGAGGTGGCCAGGGTCGTCTTCCCCGATTGCCGCGGGCCTGTGATGGTGACGATGGGGTAGCGTTGGAGCGCTGCCAGGAGCGGTGAGGAGAGATCTCGGGGGATCATGGGGGGAAGTATCTGAACGTGTTCGTGCAAATCCAGTTTACAAAACTGTATTTGTAAAATATGACTTAATTATATGATATGTCTTTACTTATATCGACACACATACCCCGAAAAGGTCCGTAGGCGATCGTTGGCCCGAGCCATCGCCGAGCCGGGAACCAACGAGCGGGTATGGCGACGGTGGTTCTGCGAGCCGCCGAGGACCTGGTCAGGACCTGAGGGGCTGACTCGGCCTGCAGTCTCAGGTATGGTTCACACCCTGGCTGCAAGCGGCACCCGGGTTGCGCCCGG
>JAYVMM010000978.1:0-3964 GCA_043758975.1 Planctomycetota bacterium
GGGCGGTACGCTGAGCGCGGCGGGCTTGGCGCCGACATAGACTGCGCGAGCGGCGAATTCAGCGCGGTTGGCCGCCATCACCTGATCGATGAAGCGCTCGGCGGCGGCGCTCTCCGCCTGCGGGTAGATGATCATCGCGGCAACCTTGGTGCTCCACGGGGCGTCGGCGCCGCAGGCGATGCGCAGCGGTCCCTGACGGTGATCGACCGCGAAGCGCACCGGCTTGAAGAGGTCCTTGACGTAGAGGTCCCACATGCTGTCGCCCGCGCGCGGCTCGATGTGCTCGAAGCGGAAAAGGTAGTCGGCGGGCCCGAGCTCGCCGCGGTCCTCGCGCCAGGCCTCGGCGCCGTCGGCACTGAGCGTGCGCACGCGGAACTGCGCCTGCTCGCCGCCCCAGTAGCCGCAATCGTCGAACACCAGCCACACCTGGCAGCGCCCGGCGGGCAGGTCGACCAGGAACTCGTTCTTGTCCTCCTCGAACCACAGGTAGTTGCCGAACAGCCGCGTCGGGTAGGTGTCGTCGCGCGCGCGGTTGGCGCCGTAGCCGCGCTGGCGCAGCCCGGCATGGGCGCCGTTGGCGCCGTAGACGGTGTCCCAGCTGATGGAGGCGAAGCCGGGGAAGGAGCTCTGGTCGGGGGGGCCGAACTTGAAGGCGAGTACGCCCTGCGGGCGCGCGCTGCGGGTCAGGCGCAGGGCGTCGAGGTAGATCGCGCGCACCGCCGGGTTGGCTTCGAAGCCGTAGTCGAGGCGGATGATCGAGGTCGGGTCGATGGCGGACTTGAGGTCGTTGCCGCGGCTGCCGGCCTCGCCGCGATAGAGTCCCTGGACCGGAATGGCGATGAGGTTCTCGCCCGGCTTGAGGGTGAAGGCGCGGTTGGCGCGGTTCCAGTAGGTGGAGCCCTTGTCCTTCCACGCCTGGTCGGCGACCAGGATGGTGCCGGTGAGCGGCTGGTCGCCGTCGACGAAGGCGTCGAGTTCGAGCGTATCGTAGCCCGACCAGTCATGCGGTAACCGCCAGGAGGAGAGGTACTCGCCGGGCAGGATCTTGAGGCAGTGCGTGCCGCGGGTGGCGTGCTGGTCGCTGATGGCGCCGGTCTTCATCTCGAACAGCGCGAGCTCGGCGGGGGTCTCGAAGTCGCACAGCAGGAGCTCCTCGGCGGCGCCGAGTCGCCCCGGCGGGGGCAGCAGCAGCGGTGCTGTGAGCAGCGGCAGCAGGAGCAGGAGCGCGCGCAGGGTGAGGCACATGTCGGTTCTCCCGCCGCGCGTTGCGGTATGACCCGGGGCCTGACCGGGCTTCCGTCTCATGTCGGCAATAAGGAACGCCAGCAGGCTGCGTCCGCCGTCGTCCGCCTGCCGCTCCGGCAGTCTATACTGGGGAGATGAGCCCCCGCTGCGCCCCCGTCCAAGCCACCGTCGCGCCCGCTCTCAGCCGCGCAAGGATGCCGCCGGCGTCAGTCCAAGCGGTGCGCCGCATGCCCGCCGTGGCTCTCGCTGGACTGCTGCTGGCGGCGCCGGTCGCCGCGCGCGCCGCCGATGGGGCTCCCGTCGCCCCCGTCGCCCCCGTCGCTCCCACCGCAGCTCCCATCAGCGTGCCAATCGGGCCCAACAGCTGGGTGGTCGACGCCGCCGGCAGCGGGGTGCCCGGGCGCATCGCCGCCACCGAGGGCATCCGCGCGTGGTCGGACGGCGCCCTGCACATCCGCACCTACCTCTACGTCGGCGTGCGCGGACCGCTCACCGTCGCGCTCACCGCGGCGGTGGCGGGCGGACCGTCACGCCTGCGCCTGACCGTCGGCGCCGCGAACCGGGAGATCACCGTCAGCTCGCCGACCCCGGCGGCGGTGGCGGTCGGCACCTTCACCGTCGCCGAGCCCGGCTACCAGCTGCTCGAACTGCAGGGGCTGTCGCGCAGCGGGCCGACCTTCGCCGAGATCACCAGTCTGGAGATCGGCGGGGTGCCCGCCGAGCAGCTGCACTTCATCAAGGATGACGTCCACTTCGGGCGGCGCGGGCCCTCGGTCCATCTCGGCTACCAGCTGCCGCCCGCGGCCAAGGACCTCGCTTGGGCCTACAGCGAGGTGCGCGTCCCCGTCGGCAAGGACGTGGTTGGCACCTACTGCATGGCCAACGGCTTCGGCGAGGGCTACTCCGGGATGCAGGTCAATGCGGCGAGCGAGCGCCGCATTCTGTTCTCGGTGTGGAGCCCCTTCTCGACCAATAGCGCCGCCGCCATCCCCGAGGCCGACCGCGTGGTCCTGCTGCACAAGGGCGCCGCAGTGCATACGCAGGCCTTCGGCGGCGAGGGCGCGGGCGGACAGAGCTACCTAGTCTTCCCCTGGCAGGCCGGGCGCACCTACCGTTTCCTGCTCGGCGTCCATCCCGGCGCCGACAGCACCACCGACTACAGCTGCTGGTTCTATCCGCCCGAGATCGGCACCTGGCAGCTGATCGCCAGCTTCCGGCGCCCGCGCACCACCAGCTGGCTGACGCACTGGTACTCCTTCCTGGAGAACTTCTCGCCCGACACCGGCGCCACCACGCGCGAGGCCGACTACGGCAACCAATGGGCGTGCGACGCCGGCGGCCACTGGTTCCAGGCGGTGGCGGCGGCCTTCACCTGCGACGCCACCGCGCACAAGAAGGCGCGCCTCGACTACACCGGCGGGGTGACCGCGGACGGCTGGTTCCTGCTGCGCAACTGCGGCTTCTTCTCCGAGTCCCAGGCGGTGCCAGCGCTCCTCACCCGCCCTCCGGTGGCGCAGGCGCCGGACATCGATTTCGCCCACCTGCCGCAGGAGTGAGCGCCTGGAGCCGAGCGGGCCAATCCGGGGACCGCCACGCTCGCCCCGCGGCATGCGCGTCGCGGCATAGGATTCGCACCGTTGGATGCGTCTTTCAACCGAGGGATTTGCTCATCAGCAGCGTCACCTGCGGCGTCGCCTGCGATTCATCCACCAGATAGTACTCCATGCGATTCAGGTGGCGTGGGGGGAAGACCTTCATGGGGGACTCCATTGCGGGCGTGGTTCGCCGAGTGGTGGCAGGATGTCGGTGGCAAGCGCCCGATCATTTCACGAAGACGCGGTTGGGGTCGCCCCCGCCGGGCTTCAGCGCGGTCTCGGCCTCGGTTGTGCCCGCTGGGTAGTCGCCGACGCTGTTGAAGATGTCGTCCGGTGGCAGGGTGGAGGTCGCATCATCGCTCCCCGCGTCGCTGATGACCTCCCCGACCACGACCTCGACGCCGGTCATGCCGATGGTTTCGGCGGGTGCCGGCGGGGCGGCGGACGGCTGCGGCTTGCGCAGGAATTTTGCATGGGAAACGCCGTAGCAGGCCATCACTCCTTTGCCCTTGTGGTTGCCCAGGTCGCGGTCGCAGAGGAGAATGCGGTCGCCGCCGGAATCGCCGGGGTCGGCCCAATCGAAGGCATAGGCGATGCGTTTGCCGCCCGCGCCGCCACCATCATCAGCCCAATTGCTGCCGCTGAGCTCCGGTTGGGCCTGGCCCGGCTGGGCCAGGGTATTCGGCCCAGCTGCCGCGCAGGTCGGGCAGTGGAAGACGCGATTCGGCAGGCTTGCCGCGTTGGCCAGCACTTCGAAGCAGCCGAAGGTGTAGTTCATCGCCGCGACGCCGGCGGTGATGGCCTGGCCCGGTTGCACGTGGCCGATGGTAGTGGCCCAGGGGGCGGGCCAGATGACGGCCTCCTGCTGGGCATAGGCGACGAAGGCGCCCATGATCTGCGACTGGTTCTTGGCACATATGCTCTGCCGGGACATGCCGGAGCCATAGTCACGCAACGGCAGCAGCAGTATCGCGAGCACGATGACGATGGCGATCACGACCAAGACCTCGATCAAAGTCGCGCCCATGAGCCGGCGAGTGCAGCTGATGCCCAATGCCGTCCACCCAGCGCGCCTGGCAGTGCCAGCGACCGGTGGCCTGCGGATGATGGTCATGGCTGGCCGT
>JAYVMM010000979.1:0-2629 GCA_043758975.1 Planctomycetota bacterium
GGTCTGCCCGACCTGCACCACATCGCCGCGCTGGTGCACGCTGCTGGGCGTGCGCCGCAGCGAGCGCGGGTTGCTGCACATGATCACCGTGCCGTTGGCGATCGAGGTCGACACCGAGGTGTAGCCGATCCACTCGGTCTGCCCGCCGGCGGCGGCGTCGACGCGCAGCATGGTCCCCGGCCCGGTCGGCAGCGCGGGCAGCCCGGCGATGCGCAGGGTGGTGGTGCTGTCGGCGATGACCTGGCCGCGCGGGGCGAAGCGACTGCCGCCGGTGAGCACCAGCGACAGGCGCAACACCGAGGGCATCGGCAGGTTGGCCTGCCCGAGGCCCTGGGGGAGGTTGGTGTCGTAAGCCGGTTGGCCGCTCCAGGGCGGCAGCACGGTGCCATTGGGTCCTGGCGCCTCCCAATCGATGCCGAGGGCGACGCCGTTGACCTTCAGCGGGAGCGGCAGCGGGTAGGAGCCGGGATTGCCGTTGATCAGCAGATAGGCGCCGAAATGCAGGCAGCCGGTGGTGACGGTGACCACGCTGGTGGGGTTAATCGCGCCGATGACGGCCACCCCAGGGCTGTTGCCGCTGCTGATGGTGCCGGGCAGACCGTTGACGAAGGCCTGGATGTCCTGCTTGCCCTGGGGGTCGGTCGGGCTGGTCAGCAGGGGGGTGGTGACGCGGCGGATCTGCCCCTGGAAGCAGCCATAGGCGACTTTGAGCCGGCTATAGCTGCCGTCGTGCTGGATCAGCGAGGGGTCGGGGTTGGTGATCAGGAAGGCGACCAGGCAGTCGCCGTTGGACCAGCCGTTGCCAATCGCGCCCGAGACCACCTCGGCGTAGCACCAGCCGCCATCGGCGGCGGGCACCATGTGCTTGAGGTCGTCCTCGATGGTGCCGACCACCGCCACCGACTCGTCGTTGGCGGCGCGGCTGGCTTCGCCGCGGCGGAAGAGGTCGGTGCCGATCAGCAGGATGCCGATCATCGCCCCGCTCACCACCACGAAGATCATGATCGAAATCAGGATCTCGACCAGGGTGAAGCCGGAGCGCCTGCCTGACATGGCCGGCAGCATGGCTGCTCCCGGCTGCGCGCGCAACCCTGCACCAAGCCGCCTCATCGTGCGCTCTCCACGGTCAGCACCTTGGCCGGAGCGAGCGCGCGCAGGCGCACCGGGCCGATCATCGGCGCGCTGTTGCAGGCGGCGGAGATGGCGGAGAAGTCGTTGGAGGGCGCGCTGTTGTAGCGCCACAGTACGCGCAGCTCGGCGCCGTTGACCGCGGTGTTGGAGAAGGCGCGCTGTTTGAAGGCGGTGGTGACGTCCTGGTCGGGCATCGCGCCGTTGTTCAGGCTGGCCGCCGGTGCCACCGACCAGTCGAAGCCGGTGGCCAGGGCGCGCGCCTCGATGCTGAACAGGCCGTTGGTCTGGGTGTCGAGCACGCTGACGGTGGCGACGGGGTCGGAGCCGAACACCGCGGGGTCGAAGCGCGCGTCGGCGAGGCTGAGCGGGAAGCCGACCCAGGCGTAGCTGCGGCTGCGGTAGTGCTGCGCGGTGGCCCCGGTCTGGGGCAGCGCGCTGGGGTAGCGCGGCCACCAGCCGATGCAGATCGGCGCCATGCCCGGACCGCCGCCGGCCCAGTTCTGCTGGATGGTGTTGTACATCCCGCGCAGCCAGGGCGCGGTGAGGTACCACGGCAGTCCGCCGGCCCGGGCCCCGGGCGGGTTGGTCTCCATGCGCGGGCCGATCACCGGGATGAGCTCGAGCTTGGATTGGCCGCCCGCCGGGGTGCCGGTGGGGTCGGCGAGCATCATCATCGGTGCGTCGAAGGCGACGTAGCGCGGCTGGCCGCCTTGCGGCAGCTTGTCATAGACCTGGAAGAAGCCGCCGGCGGCGGGCAGCGTCTGGTCGAGGCGCGCGACCGGGCCGAGCGGGAGGATGGTGTAGAACTCCTGGCCGTTGTGCGCCACCGGGGTCGAGCCGAGCAGGCCGCGTCCGACCAGCACCGCCTGGGTGGCGGGGCCGTAGTTGGCCATGTTGTCGTCGCGCGCGAAGGCGAAGACTTCGCCACCGATCATGATCAGGCCCATCGGGGTGACGAAGGCGTTCTCGATGGTGGTCACCGCGGTGGTGCCCATGCCGCCGCTCGCGGAGAGGCCGTTGGCCAGGACCGCGCCGCCCGGCGCCGCCACCCAGCTGGCGATCGCGCCCACGGTCTTGGCGTTGGCCGCCGGCAGCGGCCCGGCGACGATGCCGTCGATGCTGGCGTTGGCCGAGGCCATCACCCCGCCGTTGGTGCCGCCGCGCTGGCTGTCGCAGGCGAGCAGGAAGGTGCGCGCGTTGCCGGTGCCCTGGGTGGGGGTGAAGCCCTGCGCCAGCATGTCGATGCGCGGCAGGTAGCCGTGCGGCAGGCCGGTGTTGTCGAGGCGCCCATTGTTGCCGGTGGTGAGGTCGTTGCCGCTCCAACCCGGCCAGCACAGGAACTCGTAGCCGATGGGATCGGCGGTGATGAAGGCGGGGATCACCGGATCGTTGAAGGCGAACCACTCGTTGTGCACGTCGTTGAGGATGTTGTTGGCGCCCGGGCCGTTGGCGTAGCCGTCCATCGCCGCGTAGCGGATCACCGCCTGCACCTGGTTGG
>JAYVMM010000980.1:0-7774 GCA_043758975.1 Planctomycetota bacterium
CGCCGCCGCGGCGGGGCGGAGTCAGCCCGGGCGGCGGGCTGGCGCGGGCGCCCCGGCCCGCCGCAGGCGGTCGAGCGCCGCATGGTTGGCGTTGACCACGTCCTGGAACAGCTGGGCCAGCCGGCGCGCGTCGCTGGGCGACAGCACCCGGCTGCGCCGGGTGCCGAGCTGCTGCTCGGCGAGCGCGATGGTGAGGTCGCGGTTGGCGAGGAAGGCGGCGCGCGCCACCGTCGGGGCGCTGCGCGCGAGCGCGCGGATCGCGCTGCCGAGCTCGAGGACCTCGCGGGTGTGCCGTTGGCCGCCCAGGGCGGAGGCGATGCGCGCGGCATGTAGGCATTCGCCCACCGCCAGCTGGGCGAGCCGGCGCGCCAGCGCGCCGCCCGCCAGCGCCGCCGGCAGGTCGAAGTAGGGGAGGGTCTCGGCCTTGAGTGCGAAGAGCTCGTCGGTGAGCATGGCGACTCCGGTGTGCAGACCTTGATGTAGCGCAGGCGGAGGAAGTCCTCGGAGCCGTCGAAGGGCACGGTGGCGGCCACTGTGAGACTCAGGGATATGCCGTTGCGAGGCCGGGAGATTGACGGCAACATCGGAGGCGCCGATGAGGTAAGTAGTAGCGCATGTCCAGGAAGACTACGATGCTGAGAGCCCCCTACAACGCCTTCGCAATCGTCACTGCGCTCGTGCTCGCGCTCGCCGGCGCGCCAGACCCGCTGCCGGCAGCCGAACTGGCGCATGACGACCCCGCGGCGCGCGCGGCCCTGCCCGAGTATCAGGTCATCCCGGCGGCGCCCACCGCCGAACTCACCCCGGCCAACGGCTGGCCGGCGGGCGATCAGCTCAATGAATGGAGCCGCTCGCTGGGCGGGCCGACCTCGAACCGCTACTCAGGTCTCGCTGAGATCACCCGCGCCAATGTCGCCCAACTCCAGGTCGCCTGGACCTGGCGCGCCGGCGACGGCGGCGGCGACATGCAGTGCAACCCCATCGTGGTCGCAGGCGTGCTCTACACCCCGACCCCGGGGCGCAACGTGGCGGCGATCGACGCCACCACCGGCAAGGAGCTGTGGCGCACCGACCTCGGGCTGAAGAAGGTCGGCGGCTACGACGTCCCGGCGCGCCGCGGCCTGCTCTACTGGCCTGGCACCGCGAGCATCCCCGCCCGCCTCTACTTCCCGGGTGCCCGGCGGGTGATCGCGCTCGAGGCCAAGACCGGTGCGCGCGTGGTCAGCTTCGGCGACCAGGGCAGCGTGGTGCTGCCCGCCGGCAGCACCGCCGGCGGTGCGATCTACCAAGACGTGCTGGTCATCCCCGGCTTCGACCGCGACCTCTACGGCTTCGACGTGGTCAGCGGCAAGCCGCGCTGGACTTTCAACACCACCCCCACCGGCAACCAGCCCGGCGGCGACAGCTGGACCGCCACCCCGCCCTACAACGCCAGCAACTGCTGGGGCGGCATGGCGCTCGACGAGTCGCGCGGCATCGCCTATATCACCACCGGCTCGCCCAAGCCCAACTTCAACGGCAGCGAACACCTCGGCGACAACCTCTACTGCAACTGCGTGGTCGCGGTCAAGGCCGACAGCGGTGCCTATCTCTGGCACTTCCAGGAGATCCGCCACGACATTTGGGACCTCGACATGGCGGCGCCGCCCAACCTGGTGACGGTGATGCACGAGGGCAAGCGCGTCGATGCGGTGGCGGCGGTGAGCAAGCTCGGCAACACCCTGCTGCTCGACCGCGTCACCGGCAAGCCACTGTTCCCGGTGCGCATGCGCCGCGCACCGGTCTCCACCCTGCCCGGTGAGCGCACCTCGCCGTACCAGCCGGACATTGAGCTGCCCGAGCCCTTCCTGCGCATCCCCATCCGGCGCGAGGACCTCACCGAGCGCACGCCGGCGGCCAAGCTGTTCGTCGAGCAGCTCACCGCGCGCGCCACCTTCGGCTGGTTCGAGGCTTTCACTGAAGCCAAGCCGACGGTGTTCTCGGGCACCCACGGCGGCGCGGAGTGGACCGGGGCGGCTGTCGACCTGCCGAGCGGGCGGCTCTACATCAGCGTCAACCACCAACCGCACATCATCACCGTCTTCCGCGACGACGATCCGCCGCCGGCCAAGCCGGCGACCGCCGGCGAGCAGCTGTTCCTGCAGTTCTGCGCCGCCTGCCACGGCCCCGACCGCACCGGGCTCGGCGTCGCCCCGCCGCTGCGCGGGCTGCGCCACCGCCTCGACGATGCGGCGGTGCTCGCGTTGTGGAAGAGCGGGCGCAACCTCATGCCGCCGGCGCCACCGATGAGCGACGAGCAGCGCCAAGCGCTGCTCGACTTCCTGATGGCACGCGACCGCGGCGCGGCCCCGGCCAAGGACGACCCCGCCGCCCTGCCGCGCTACTCCTTCAACGGCTACCGCAAGCTGCTCGACCAGGACGGCTATCCCGGGATCAAACCGCCGTGGGGCACCCTCGCCTGCATCGACCTCAATTCCGGGCACAAGCTGTGGCAGGTGCCGTTGGGCGAGTTCCCCGAGCTGACCAAGGCCGGCATCCCGAAGACCGGGACCGAGAATTTCGGCGGCCCATCGGTCACCGCCGGTGGCCTGGTGTTCTGCTCCGGCACCAGGGACAACCGTATCCGCGCCTTCGCCAGCGACAGCGGGGCTGAGCTGTGGTCGGCCGAGCTGCCCTACCACGGCAGCACCATGCCGACCATCTACCAGGCCGGCGGGCGGGAATACGTGGTCATCCCCGCCACCGGCGGTGGCAAGATCGGCGGCCCCGAGGGCGATGCCTGGGTCGCCTTCGCCCTGCCGCGCTAAAGGCGTCTCACTCCCAGCTGGCGAGCTGCCCGCTGCGCTGCCCGCAACCCTGCAGGCGCGGAGGTGCGTGTGGTGTCGCTGCCGCGGCTCAGGGCGCCTGGCCGAACACCTTCGCCAGGGTGTCGTGCAGCGCCGCTCCACGCAGGTCCATGGCGATGATCACCCCATTGCGGTCGAGCAGGAAGTTGCTCGGGATGGAGGTGATCACCAGGGTGGTCGCCCACGGCCCTTTGGCGGCGAAGGGCTCCATGATCTGCGGCCACTCGATGTGGTTCACCGTCAGCCCGGCGCGTAGCCGGAGGGCATCGTTGTCCATGCTGATGCCGACGATCTCCAGGCCGAGAGGATGGAAGTCGTGGTAGGCGGTGATGACATTGGGCATCTCGTGCATGCACGGCGCGCACCAGGTGGCCCAGACGTCGACCAGCACGATCTTGCCCTTCCAGTCGGCGCTCGCCACCTGGCTGCCGTCGATGCAGGTGCCGCTGAGCGCGGGGAAGGGTTTGCCGAGCGCGATCCCCGCCGCCAGGCGCGCACCGCCTTGTGGCGCCGCGACACCGGGCAGGGTACCGGGAGCGGGCGCGGTCGCGGTCGACGGCGGCGGCCCGCTCGGCCCCGTCGGCGCCGGGGCGGGCGCAGCGGGCGCGCTCGACCGCGGGTGGGCGAGGGCATTGGTGTGTGCGATCCTCTGGTCGTTGGCGACCACCTCATCCTCGTGCGCGGTCAGGCTGGTCATCAGCGCGGTGATATCGGCGATGCTGGCGCCCGCGGGCGAGTTGCGCCCGAAGCGGCGGTAGAGCTCCGCGGCGAGGTCGGCGCGCAGCTGGTCCTGCTTGGCCTGGTCCTCAGTTACGGTGGCGGTTTCCGGATGGGCCTTGGCGGAGTAGAGCCGGCGCAGGGTGGGGATGTCGTTGGGGTCGGCGACCCTGATCTGGTGGTCCTTGAGCCATGCGACCAGGGCAAGGCGCTCACCGAGGCCGAATTCATCCGGCACGTCGACCGCGGTGCCGGCATCCGCCGCCACCGCCGCGCCGCAGCCGAACAGCTGCATGGCGGCGATGGCCAAGCCGGCGGACAGCAACGAACGCGGGCGGGAATAAGCCATGGGCGTGTGCTCCGGTGGGGAGACCGCTGAACTACTCCCTGGAGTATACCCGGAAAAATAGCGGGTGGGAACACCTGGCAGGGGAAGGCGGGACCGCTGCCGGGCAGCCCCGCGACGGCACCCTGCACCCTGCACCATATAGGCTAGAGGCGCATGAAGATCTGCTTGCGGTGCAGGTACCAGGCGATGAGCAGGATGAGGCCGAACTGGCCGGCGATGAGCACCAGGTCGCCGAGCCCGGTGGCGACGCCGGCGTTGAGCCAGTGCTTGAGCGGACCGCCGAGGAAACGCCCGGCGATGCTGCCCAGAGGCACCATGTTCTCGATCAGATAGACGGTTATGGCGTTCATGCCGATCCACACGAACGGCAGGGTCCAGCCCTTCCAGCCGCGCACATCGATGAGCCAGTGGAAGGTGGCGAGCAGAAGCATGCTCCAGCCGCCCGCGACGAGCACGAACGAGGAGGACCAGATCTTCTTCACCACCGGGAATTCGAGGCCCCACAGCTGCCCCAGCCCCACCATCGCCACCCCCGACGCCACCATGATCGCCAGGCGGCGCTGGTCGCTCAGGGTGCGGTTGCGCAGCAGCACACCGGCAAGCACCCCGAGCAGGCAGGTGGCCACCGCCCCGAGCGTGCTGAGCATCCCTTCCGGATCGTGGTACTTGTCCCATTTGCGCCCGGGCAGGTACTGGAAGTCGATGTGGTCGGAGAGGTTGTAGCCGGGCTCGTAGTGGCCGCTGACGGTGGCGGTGGTGCGGGCATAGAGCGCATGGGGGTCGCTGATGCCGGTCTGTTCGCGCAGCTGGTGGATGGTGTCGTCGTTGAGCTGGATGTCGCGGATGGGCACCCAAGCCATCAGCGCCCAGTAGCCGAGGAGAATGCTGATACAGGCGATGAGCAGGCCGCGCGGCTTGAGGAAGCAGAACAGCAGGCCGGCACACATGTAGGCCAGGCCGATGCGCTGCAGTACCCCGAGCAGGCGCACATCGTCCCAGCCCTTGCTGATGCCGCCATAGTAGACGATGCCGCAGGCGACCAGCAGCAGGCCGCGCCGGATGATGCGCGAGATGGCGACCGCACGGCCATCGCGCTCGATGGCCTTGGTCAGCGAGAACACCAGCGAGATGCCGGCGATGAAGACGAAGAGCGGGAAGATCAGGTCCTCGAGGTGGAAGCCCTGCCAGTCGCAGTGCTCGAACTGCTCGTGCAGGGTGGCGAGCAGCCCGTTGCGCGGGCTGCCGCAGACGCGGTAGAAGGCCTGCACCAGCTCATCGCCGCCGAGGATCCAGAACATGTCGAAGCCGCGCAGGGCGTCGACCGAGAGCAGGCGTCCGCCGCCGGGCGGTGGCAGAGCTGGGGCGGCGGTGGCGGTGGCGATCGCGGGCGGCGCGGGAGGTGCCGCGGTTGCAGTTGACATGGCGTAGGCTCCCGCGCGGCGGCACGCGGTCGGCGCCGGCTGCGGGATGGTAGGCTCCCTGGCTGGGGACCCAGCGGCGTAGGCCGGCGGGCGGCTGCGGGGGATGATACGCGGGCGGCCATGGGCCGGCACCTGCACCGCGACGGTTCCGGAAGGGGGAGGCTGCGACGCGCGCCCTCAGGGCGGATTGGTCACCGGCGTGCCATCCTCGGCCACGCTGACGGTGCGCGTGCGACCGTCTGCGGCGCGGAAGGTGGCACGGTAAATGACCCCGTGGGCTTCGCTGACGGCATGGATGTCGGTAATGCGGTCGCCGTCCGCGCTGCGCTCGAGGGCCATGCGCGGGACGGGCGGCACCTGGTTGAGGGTGAGCTCATCGCTGCGGAAGGCGTCCACGGCCTTGCGCACGGTCTCCTTGGTCGCCTGCCAGGAATTGGTTGCCACCTCCTTGGTCTTGTCCCACGCCTGCTTGCTGGCCTCGGTACCGCTGGCGATGGCGTGGTTGACCGCGGCGAAGTCGCGCATTTCTACCACGGTGCCGTCGCTGGCGAGGACCATGCGCTTGTCGAGGCCATCCTGGACGATCCTCACCTGGTAGAACGAATGGCCGTCGCTGACGCTGTGCTCGATGGCGGCAATGCTATGGCCGGCGGCTTCGTGCTGAATGGCGACCTTGACCACGCCCGGCAGGTCGAGCAGGGACTGGTCGACGGGTTCGGCCCCGGTGAGGCGGGCGATCAGGCCGAACAGCGAAACGGCGAGGATATGCATGCGCATGGCGGACTCCAGCGGGTGATGCAGAGCGAGGGGGATCACAGCAAGGACAGCGAGACAGGGCTTCACCTCGCAGGCCGCGTGCCAACTGCCGCCGCGCCGTCCTGGGCAGTCCCCAGACTGGGTGGGCGCGCGCAGGCATTGCAGGGTGCAGTGAGCCGATCGCGTGCATGGCGCAGTATGCAGGACGAGGCGCCGCCTCAGCCGCATGGCGCGTTCGCCTCGCGCGCGAGCATGGCGCGTTTGCGATTTACGCCCCAGCGGTAGCCGGCGAGGCCGCCACCCCGCGCGACCACGCGATGGCAGGGTACCAGCACCGCCACGGCATTGGCGGCGCAGGCGGCGGCGACCGCGCGCACAGCGCGCGGCGCGCCGATGCGCGCGGCGAGCTCGCTGTAGCTCAGGGTGCGCCCGCAGGCGATGCGCTGCAGCTCTTGCCATACCCGTTGCTGGAAGACGGTGCCGCGGAGGTCGAGCGGGAGGCCGCCAGCGTGCGCGTGGCGCGGGTCCTCGATGCGCGCCACCACCGCCGCGAGCACGCCGGCGAGGGTGGCGTCGGGACGCAGGTCGGCGTGCGGGAAGCGCCGGCGCAGATCGGCAGTGAGCGCGCGGGCACTGCTCCCGAAGAGCACCGCGCACACGCCGCGCGCGCTGGCGGCGACCACCAGCGCGCCCAGCGAGCAGCGGCCGCCGGCCCAGCGCAGCAGGGTGCCGGCACCGCCGCGGCGGAATTGCGTCGGGGTCATGCCGAGCGCAGCATCGGCATGGCGGTAGAAGCCGCTGCTCGAGGCGAAGCCGGCGCCGTAGGCGGCCAAGGTCACCGATTCTTGATGCTCCAGGGCCGCCGCCATGCGCGCGCGGCGATGGGCCACGCCATAGGCCCTGGGGGTGAGACCGGTGGCGGCCTTGAACAGGCGGTGGAGGTGGGATGGGCTGAGCGCGCAGGCGGCGGCTAGTTCGCCGAGCGTGGGCGGCGCCTCGCCCGCCTCGAGCATTTGGCACACCCGCGCGATCAGCTGCTGAGAGTCCGGCGCACCTGCTGCCGCGGCGGGCCGGCAGCGCCGGCAGGCGCGGAAGCCGGCAGTCTCGGCTGCTGCCGGGGTGGCACAGAAGCGCACGTGCTCGGGCCGCGGCAGGCGCGACGGGCAGGAAGGCCGGCAATAGATCCCGGTGGTGGTGACGGCATAGACGAAGGTCCCGTCAGCAGCGCGCGCGCGGCTGGCCAGCGCTTGCCAACGTGCATCGCTCAGCACCGCCGTTGCCTGCTGCTTGCTGAGGGAGGGACGCGCGGAGCCGCGCGGCAGGGGGGGTGGGGGCTGCATGCGCGAAGCCTAGGCGGTCGGGCCGGCGAGAGCATCCCGATTCTTGCTCACCAATTCGCCAGACCCGCCGGTCCCATGCGGCGTCCGCGCCGGTCATTTCTTCATGCCGACAGCGACCCCGCCGGCGATGGTGAGCAGGATGCCGGCCCCACTGAGCGGGGAGACCGCTTCGCCGAGCAGCAGCCAACCGAGCGCCACGGTGCCGACCGGGCCGATGGTGCTGATGGCGAAGCGCTGCGCCCCCACGCGGGCCAGGCCTTCGCCCATCAGCAGCGCAGGGGCCACCGTGCCGAGCAGGGCGAGCACCGCACCGTAGGCGTAGACCGGCAAGGGCTGGGCGAGGCC
>JAYVMM010000981.1:0-12099 GCA_043758975.1 Planctomycetota bacterium
TGTTGGGGTCAATTTGTGGAAATTCTCGGTGATTATGATGCGAATGCCCTGACGCCAGACACCACCGCGCAGATCCCGGTCTGGTCGATCGGCACGCTCGCCTTCTTCCAGCTCTTCTGGTCAGTCGCATAGGTGATCCCGTTCCAACCGCAGTCGATGGCGGTGCCGTCGGGCGACACCGCGCGAGGACGCCGCGGTGGGTTTGCCGCCTTCATCCAGTGCTCTTTGTCGCTGGAGGTCTGCATGCCCTTCTTGCCGCGCAGATAAAAACAGGCCGATGCTGAAGCGCAGGCAACCGTCCTCGTGCTGGTCGCCGGAGCTGCCCGCCAGCTTGAACTGGAGGCCGTCGATCGAGGTGATTTGGACGCCGGTCTTGATGAAAATCCAGGCCGCTGACATCGGCCTCCTCGCGCGTCATCGCCAACGGGGTCTAGCCATTGCGTGAGCTACCGGACTCATTCCGGAAGTCGCCACTGGCGTTGTGAATCCGATTTGACCAACCGAGATGACGATCAAGATGGAAGCGACATGGGTGCACAACGATCGCCATTAGGTAAACGCCGCGCTACGCCACCTGCCGGTCCGTCGCGGATGCAAGACGTCGCCTTGCGCAGCGGAGTCTCCGAATCGACGGTTTCCCACGTCATCAACGGCACCAAGGCGGTTTCCGCATCGACAAGGGAGCGCGTCGAGCGGGCCATGCGCGAATTGAGCTACCATCGCGATTCGCAGGCACGCCGCCTAGCGCGAGGCCATAGCGATGTACTGGGGCTGGTGATCTCGGACATCGAGAACCCATTTTTCCCCGGATTGATCAAAGCGTTTGAGGCTGCTGCACTGTCTGCCGGCTACGAGATGCTCCTGCGCACTACCGGATACGATCCGCTTCGCGCCGCCAATGCGCTGCGCACCGTCATCGAGAACCGTTCACCAGGCGTTGCCATCATGACCTCGCGGATCAGCGGCGATGCCGCCGCCATCCTGGCCGAACACGGGACCGCAGCGGTATTCCTCGATTCCCAGCAGGCAGGCGAGCTGACCAGCGTATTGCGCATCGACTATGCCAAAGGAGCACGCGAGGCCGTGCTCTGCCTCTACCACCTCGGTCACCGCGAATTCGCCATGATCGCCGGACCCCAGCAGCGGCCATCTCACCGCATCTACCGCGAAGCGGTGGAGGCGGCCCTAGGCGAACGCGGCTTGGCGATACGTGTCATAGAGGGGAGCAACGATGTCGCCGGTGGCGAAGCTGCTATCGGCAGCCTGCTCGGTGCACCTCGCATGCCGAGCGCCATATTGTGCAGCAACGATCTCACCGCCGTGGGCGCCATCCGGGGCCTCACGCGCAGCGGCGTGCAGGTTCCCGCCGAGGTTTCCGTGGTCGGCGCCGATGATATCCCCTTCGCTGAGCTGACCCGACCGTCATTGACCACCGTACGCATCCCGCGCGAACGACTCGGGGAGCTCGCCGTCCATCATCTCATCGGCTTGATCGGGCCTAATCGGCAACCGGGGCGGGAGGAACTCA
This sequence comes from Planctomycetota bacterium, assembly GCA_043758975.1. Lineage (GTDB taxonomy): Bacteria > Planctomycetota > UBA11346 > UBA11346 > UBA11346 > BOG-1363. The sequence goes on from JAYVMM010000981.1 coordinate 1,529, forward strand.
TCGACACCTCCTTGGTGATCCGTGAGACCACCGCCATGGCTCCCAACCGTTCAACTACCGGCGTGCGCTGAGCCATGGCGGCTGACGGCGGCGTTTATCGATGCCTATGGCAAGCGATTGCCTAGATTATGTATTTTTACTTGTATTGTTGATTGTTTTACCGTAGACAAGCGCTTGTCTATATCTCCTGAATCGGCTCCCCTTCTCCGCGAGTCCCCCGATGACCACCGTCCAAGACGCGCGCCTCTTGGCCCTGCCGGGGCCATATCTCGATGATCTGCTCGCCCAAGCGGACGTCCTAGTGCGCATCGCCACCGCCTTGGCGAAGACACCCTTCCCCGAGGCGATGTGCCAACGCCTGTCAGGCGGGGGACTCCGGCGCGTGGTACTGGCGGGCATGGGCAGCTCGCATCATGCCGCCTATCCCCTGTACCTCGCCCTGCGCAGGCACCGCCTCGACAGCACCTGGATCGAAACCTCTGAATTGCTCGTCGACCTGCCCGCCTACCAGCACCATGACACGCTCCTGGTCGCCGTCTCGCAATCGGGCGAGGGCGCCGAGATCGCTGCGCTCGTGGAGCACGTCGTTGGCTTTGGCCATGTCATCGGCATCACCAATGATCCCTCTTCGACCCTTGGTCGCGCCGCCCATACCACGTTGATGCTGATGGCGGGCAGCGAGGCCACCGTCTCGTGCAAAACCTATCTGGCGACTCTTGCCGTCCTGCACTGGCTTGGCATGCACCTGACCGGAGGCGATGAAAGCCAGGCCGTTGCCGATATCCTTGCCGTCGCCCCCATGGTTCAGCGCTATCTGAATGCCTGGCGGGATCATGTCACCGCACTGCTCCCGCTAATCGAGGGCGTGCGCAGCGTCTTCATCACCGGTCGCGGGCAGTCGCTGGCCAGCGTCGGCACCGGCGGCCTGATCCTCAAGGAGGCCGCTCGCTGCCACGCCGAAGGCATGAGCGCCGCGGCTTTCCGGCACGGCCCATTGGAGATGGTCGATGGCACGATCATGGTCCTGGTATTCACCGGCGAACCGTCCGTGGCAGGACTGCACCGCCGTCTCGTGCTGGACATTGGCGCCATCGGGGGTCGAGCGGAACTGATCGGAGCCGACGGCCTGTCTCCATTCCGCCTGCCGGATGCACCCGCAGCTATGAAGACGATGCTCGAAATCCTGCCCATCCAGGCGCTGACCCTCGCGATCGCCGCGCGCGATGGCCGCGAACCCGGTCGCTTCGCGCGCGCCTCGAAAATCACCACCCTCCCCTGATCAGCCATGCCAACGCCTCGCTTTGCGCTGCCCACCTGGCTGATCTGCACCCTCGCCGCGGGGGTCTGCTGGGGGGTATGGGGCGTGCTCGCGAAAGGCCCCAGCCGCGAATTGTCGGGATGGATGACCCACATCCTGTTCACCATAGCCCTGGTGCCATCGGCACTCTATGCGGCATGCTCACGCACGATGTGGGTCGGCAGCGATAAAGCGCGGGGAATCGCCTGGGGATTCGCTTCCGGTCTGCTCGCCGCCGGCGGCAACATCGCCTTCTACCAGGCGCTCGAGAACGGGGCGGAAACGGCAATCGCCATACCCCTTACCGGGATCTATCCCCTGGTCACCATCGCCATCGCCTACGTCGCTTTCCATGAGCGCCTCGGACGCATCCAGTGGCTGGGCGTCGCGCTGGCCGTGGTGGTCATGATCCTGCTCAGCGGCGAGGCGGGGCATCTCGGCGACTTCCGCGAACTGCTCCACCACCTGGCGCTGAAGACCTGGCTCTTCGATGCCGTAGCAGCGCTGGTCCTGTGGGGCGTCTTCAGCGCCACCCAGAAGTTGTCGACCAATTATGTCTCGACCGAACTCTCCTACCTTTCATGGTGCGCCTCCTTCGCGACGGTCACGGTGTTCCTGCTCGCCACCCGGCAACAGGCATGGCCAACGACTGCCGCGATGTGGTGGTCCGGCCTTGCGGCGGGCGTGTTCAATGGCTGTGGCGTCATCGCGGCATTCGCCGCCTACCGCCTGCAAGGCAAGGCTGCGGTGGTGACCACCATCGCTGCCGCCATCCAACCGCAGGTGACCGTGGTTCTGGCAGTGGTATTCCTCGGGGAGCGGGTCGGCCCCATCGAGGCTATCGGTATCGGCCTCGCCATCGTGGCGGCGGTCGCCTTGTCGCAGGATGGGATTCCCCCGTCTCGCCCTGGATCTGCCCCCCTCCCTCCGACCAAGGCCAACGTATGACCAGCCTCTGCCGCTTGCTCTGCGCGCTGATCTGCGCCATCGCGCTCGCGGCCGAGGATGCGTCCTCGACCACGCCTGCTGGCGGTGATCCCAAGCGCATCTACATCGCCAACGACGACCATACCGACTTCATGTGGACCGCCGACGCCGACACCTACGGCAGGGCCTTCGTCGATCTGCTCGATTTCCATCTCGACTTGGCCGACAAGACTGCCAGCAACCCCCCTCCCTATCGCGATCGCTTCAACGCCGACGGGAGCTACTGGCTGTGGAATTACGAGCAGCGCAAGAGCCCGGAGGCATTCGCCCGGTTGATCGCGCGAGTCAAGGATGGAACTTTGTCCGTGCCGCTGAACACCGTGGTCTCCTGCTACGGCGGCCAGCCGGTCGAAGCGGTGCTGCGCGGCATGTACTACGCCGGGCGGCTGGAGCGCCGCTTCGGATTCCGCATCCCGCTCGCCGTGGCGATGGAGAACCAGACCCTGCCGCTCGGTCTGCCCTCGCTATTCGCCGGCGCTGGTGCGCACTATTCCTGGCGTGGCGTCTGCGGATGCGCGACCAGATTGGCGAAGGCGCAGCTGCAGAACCGCCCGCAGGAGATCTACTGGTGGACGGGGCTCGATGGCCAGCGACTCCTGCTGAAATGGTACTCCCAGAACGGTCCGGGCATCGGCGGCTACTGGGAGGCGGGATCGCCAGTGCCCGCCATCGAATTCGTCGACGGTGACGCCGGATTCCAGCGCCGCTACCGTGATCCTCTCAGCGGAGCACCGTATCGGGTGATCGGGGTGTTTGGATTCGGCGGCGATGACCTGGCGCGCAAGACCGGTGTCCCGCCGCCTCCGACGATTCCCGCGGTCCCCGGCCTGTCGAAGATCGTTTCCTCGCCATATTGCGATCACTTCCATGTTATTGCCCAGCAGCAGAGCAATGCGCAACGCCAGGTGATCGTCTCGAACGAAAGCGATTTCTTCGCCGATTTCGAGCATCGGTACGGCGCGACGCTCGCCTCCGTGACGGCCACCTATGGCAACGAATGGGATCTCTACTCCGCATCGATGTCCGAGACCGCAGCGCGCGCCAAGCGCGCGGTGGAACGCCTGCGCACCGCCGAACTGGTGGCGGCACTGGTGAGCCTCAAACACCCGTCCTTCCTGCGCGCCCACAGCGCTTCACGCGACCGCGCCTTTAATGGCCTTGGTCTCTTCTGGGAGCATAATTGGACGGCCGATGGCCCGATATCGCGGCCACAGCGCGCCGCTTGGGAGAATCTTGTGGAGTGCGACATCGACTACTATGTCGACTCGGTGCTCGGCGAAGGGTTGATCCGCCTGGCTGGCATGGTCCAGCGTCCTGGCCGCAGCAACCGCTTCCTCGTGCTCAATCCCCTCGGTTGGCCACGCAGCGAGGCTGCCGATCTGCTGTATACCGGCAGCGCCGATATCCACGTCCGGGACGTGGTCAGCAACCGCGACGTGCCACATCAGATCATGAACGTGACCGGAGCCCGCTATCTGCGTATCCTAGCCAGCGATGTGCCATCAGCAGGGTACAAAGTCTTCGAAATCATGCCGGGACCGGGAAGCGCTCCGCAGGATGATGCCGCGACCGCGTCTGCGGACGGCGGCACCCTGGATAATGCCGCCCTCCACCTCACCATTGAGCGTGATGGCGCACTTCGCAGCCTGATCGATCGCACGAGCGGTTACGAATTCGCCGGCAGCATCGGCGACCTCCGGCTCAATGACCAAGCCAAGGGTTCCGACGACGGCGAGGCGCTGCGCCTTGAGAATCGCGGGCCGGTATCGGTGACCATCTGCGCACGCAGCGAAGCCGGTCTGCCCCATTCCACCGCCATCACTCTTTTTCGCGGATCCAGCCGTGTCGATATCCGCAATGAGATCACCGCCAATTTCTCCGACGTGCGCTACTGGTCGTTCAGCACCACGCTGGCCAAACCGCAGGTGCATGCCGAGGAGGTCGGCGCCATCATCCTCGATCGCCGCAGGGCTGATGGCGGCGACTACGCCGATTCCCACGCGCGCTATGACCACATCACCGTGAACCACTTCGCCGATATCAGCGACGGCGCCGGCAGCCGGGGGCTGACCATCTCCAATCCCGATCTGGCCTTCGCCAAGATGGGCAACAGCACCGTCACCGAGCTCGACAGCACCACGCCGCAGCTCAATTTCCTTGCCGGCGGCCAGATCGACGGGCGCCATCTCGGCATCCCGGACCAGAACGGTGAAACGCATTTTCTCCAGCGGTTCTCCCTGCATCCGCACGCAGCTTACGATCCCGTCGAAGCCATGCGCTTCGCTCTCGAGCACCAGAACCCCTTGATCGCCACCGCGCTGATTGGCGGCAATGACGGCCCCTATCCCGGCACCTCCTACTCGTTGGTGTCGGTCAACGATCCCAGAACCATGCTCTGGGCAGTGAAGGTGGCGGATGACGGCATCGAACGCGGCATCGTGGCACGGCTGTGGAACATCTCCGGCGTCCCGGTCGCCACCACCATGACGCTGGCGACAGGCATCACCGATGCGCACCGCTCCACCCATATCGAGACCGACCTGGAGCCCGTGACACCCGCCGCTGATGGCAGCGTGCCGCTGCAATTTGCCCCTCAGCAGCTCCAGACTTACCGCCTATCCCCGACCTCCGGTCCGTAACGCGGGAAGATTGCGGCCTTGCACGCAGCTATGTACAGTCGTCAGTCGCGGTAGTATCGCTTCAGCGGTTTGTCAACCGTGCGGAATAGGACGTTCAGCAGATCGCCGTATCGTGGGTCGAATCAGCGAGCCACTCTGACCCACTGTTCGCTGCCATGATCAACGCCTGACTGGGTTAGGCCTCGATCCAGGCTGTCGCTGAACTGGTCGGATTGAACACGCCGGAATGCGATCGTGTAACGATGCCGTCCCCTGCGAAGATACGGTGTGCCGGTCAGAGAACATCCGCTCCATCCTGGGCATCTCTATGCATCCACGACACCCTTCTGCGCTGGTAGTCGCCAGGCAAGCGGCTGCCCCCTTCCTCTTCCTCTTCCTCGGCCTCGGCCTCGGCCTGGCATCCATTTCCCTGGATGGAGGAGATGCGCTGGCGCCTGCACATCTCCATTGGAAGCCTCTCCTCGAGCCGGGCTGCGGAGGTGCGATTACGGCGCTGGCGATCAGCCCTCATGACGGTCGTCGCATTCTCGTGGGAGGCGACATGCTCGGTATCGGGGTGAGCGAGGATCGCGGCGAGCATTGGCAATCGACCTTCAACCTGCCAAGTTATGAGATCGCTGATTTCACGTTTCATCCCTCCGACCCGCGGGTGGTCTGGGTCAGCACGATGAGCGGTCCCTGCGTCAGCAGCGATGGCGGCCACCATTGGCTCTGGAAGCGCGAAGGCATGCCCGCCGTCTCGTGGTCATCCTATAGTGCACCCACCCAGAAGATCCTCTTCGATCCTCGGTCCACTCATCATCTCTATGCGTTTGGTGGCAGCCGTCGGCGGTGGCGCACCCCGGATGGGACAGCTGTCTGGGCGGTTTGGGAAAGCATCGACGACGGCAACCACTGGCAAGAGATCAGCCGCATCGACGGGAATGCGGACGTCATCGCTGCGGCGATAACCCTCGATGCGAAGCCATCAATATATGTCGCGCTGTATGGAAAGGGCATATGGGTGAGCCAGGATTCTGGACGTACCTGGGTGCCGAGGAACCGCGGGCTGAGCGACCTATCGGCATCCTCGCTCGCCATCCAGCCCTCCGATCCGCAGCACCTATGGGTGTCGATCGGCAACCCACACGGGGACTTCCATGGTCAAGGTGGGCTGTTCACCAGTGCCGATGGCGGTGGCCAATGGCGGCGGGTTGAAATCCCGGGTCATGATGGTTCAGCGGTGATGATGTGCGCGTCCTCGCCAGGGACGCTCTATGCTTGCGATTTCTCCTGGCTGGGAGGAACCACCTTCGTCAGCACCGATGCCGGAACGACCTGGAAATCCTCTCTTGCCAATCCCACATTTAGCCGCGCCTACCGTGCCGGAGCGCAAATGGGCATCCTTGCTGTCGACCCCAGCGATCCCCAGGTCGCCTTTGTCGGCAATACCGAGACCATTGCGCGCACGATCGACGGCGGCAAGTCGTGGACCGATGCGTCGAGCATCCCCGGTGCGGATGGCCGCTGGAGCGGTCGAGGGTTCTCAGGGTTGTGCACGCAGGCCTTCAAGTTCGATCCGTCCTGCCGCAATCACGCCATCTTCATCGCCATGGACAACGGCAATCTCTGGCAAAGCGATGATAACCTCGCTTCCTGGCGGTGGGGTGGAGGAGAGCGGTTCCCAGCCTGGGGGTACGTGCACGATCTCGCCTTCGCCGATCGCACCGGCCAGTCGATGTATTTGGCACTGGAACACTGCGACTTGGGCGTGGTCGCGCGGACGACGGATGGCGGCAGGCACTGGCATGCCTGCGATAACCTCAACCTATCCCCTGAGACCGCCATCGCCATTCATGCCTCGCCCGACGCGCCAGGACACCTGTGGGTTGCAGATCGCCAGGGTTCGCTCAGCCATAGCAGTGACAGCGGCGCCCATTGGAATCTGGTCCTTGCCGCGGGGATCACCGCACTCTGCGCCTGTCCCAGTTCCCCGACGGGACTGTTCGCGGGGGGTAAGGACGGTGTCTTCCGCAGCCTTGACGGTGAGCATTTCCAGCCCATCCCAGGCAGTCCGCGGGAAGTGATGAGCCTGGCAGTCGGTGGTGGCGATGCCTGCCACATCCTGGCTGGCACGGCGCGGGAGCTTTGGTGCCATGCCGATGGACGCTGGAACCGCTTGCGCATCCATGATCAGCTCGGTCAGGTGGTCGTCGATCCTGCTGATGCGAATCGCATCGCCTATGCCTGCGGTGATGATCCCTACCATGATCAGACCCGTGCCGCTGGGGTCTGGACCAGCGCGGATGGGGGTGCTACATGGCTGCAGCAGATCGACGGTCTCCCCATGCTGCGGGGACGGGTGCTTGCGCTCGATCCCATCGATCCGCAGCGTTTGGTCTTCGGCTCCAATGGACGAGGCTTCTTCATCTCGATATGGCAACGATGATGACATCATAGATGTACCCTGTGCAGCACGTTAGGGCCTGGCTGGAGGACATGGTCGTGGACGAGCGCGAGTGCCGGGTGGCCTCAAGTCCTGAGCCAGCAGGTGGCTCTGTTGCAAAGAGACTTCCGTGTGGTTATACTGCTCCAGCTGGATGACCCATCATCGTACGGATGATGGATCCGGGGCATCCACCCTGGAATCCATGCGTGGAGACCTCGTGTCAGCGAACGCATCTTCTGCTTCTGCACCGCGCCAGGGCGCCCCTCTGCATGAGATCCTCGCCCGCCATCGACAGGTCGTCCGTGTCTTCCTGGCCGGCTTCTCTGCAACCCGGGAAGTTCTCGACCTGGCTGAACAGTCGGTCTGGTCGGGCTGGGCGGATCAGACGCGATTGCCAGCCGCTACGAGCGACATCGATGTGCAGGCGGTTTTGCTGGAATCGGCCCAGCGAGAGCTCACTCATCAGCTCAACGCGCTGGCCCAGCAGGCCATCGTCGGCAAAGATCCGCTCCTCCACCTCCTCGCCCAGGGAGGACTGGAGCAGCTTCAAGGACGTAGCGGGTTTGGTAGAGGGATCGGGGCGCAGATTCAAGGCGGGCTAGGCGCCATCACGGCGGAGGAGCGTGCTCTCCTCCACGCCAGATATAAGGATAAGCTTCCCAACCGTATCATCGCACGCAGCCGCGGGTGGTCGACCGGTCGGGTGGAAGCGCAGCTGGTGCTCCTACGCGAGGCCCTGGACGGGTCCCTCGTCGACACCCCCTCGGTCGGGAAGGAAGGCATCGTCCCAACCCTGATTGAGGAATTCCTCTCCGGAACCATGGATGCGCCATCGCGCGCGCTCCTGGCGGAGACCATCATGACCGACCTTACCGTGGCTGCCCGCTTCGAGCGCCAAGTGCGTGTCGACCTGGTTCTCACCGAGATCCTGTCGCCCCCATCCGATCAGGATTTGCTCACCGTGATCGAGCAGGTGACGCCAAAAGTCGCCCCTCAGTCCGGAGCGCCGCCGGTGCGGCCAGCGAACAGCAGCCGGCACCGCACCAGCGGCGACGCAGGAGATCAGCGCAAATCCAGCCCCATCCCAGTCCGACGCAGCCAACGTCGATCGCCGGCAGTGACGTGGTCCATCGTTGCCGTCTTAGCAGCAACGATATCCATCACCGGCATGATCCTGGCATCAGCAAGCCGGCAGCAGTCCAGCCCCTCTCACCCCGCGGCCACAAGGACCGACGGGGCAGCGACGTCGTCGCACCAGAGCCCGCACGCCCGCGACCCCTCCCTCCCCCCTGCATCGGCATTTCCCGGAAGACCGGACCAGGCGGCTGAACCGCTGCTCGCTCAAAGTCCACGACCTGCGACCGTGGCCGCAACGCCCGGCATTGTCCCCCTAGCCGAATCGCCAACCCTGCCGGAGCGGCCAGCGACGCCAGGCCCGCCGCCAAGTTCCGAGCCTGTGGCGAGCGCACCTATCGCTGCATCACCTGCGCTAGCACCTCCTGTTATGCCGGTTCCCCTTGCGATCACTCCGCCGGCAGGCCAGGGGCCCGGAACGGGCCCGACTTTCGTCAAGGGCATCCATTTTGGCGGCGAGGCGGTCACCATTGATGGCCATCGCTGGCTATCCGAGAAGCAGGCCATCAAAGAGGGGATGGTGATCCGCAATGGCAGGCGCATCCTGGCCAACGTCGCCCCGATCCCGGCCGTGGATGCCGAGACCAAGGCCATGTTCTCGGCCGGTGTGACAGCAATCCGCAATGAACCCCTCACGATGAGCCTGAAGCTGCCGAATGGCGACTATGATGCTTATGTCTTTGTGATGGAGAATCTGCGCTCCAACAGCAGATTGCTCGATGTCGAGATGGGCGGCAAGGCCCTGGCGGGGATCGGCGACCTGCCTCTCGGCGGATGGTCGAAATATGGACCATGCAAGGTAACGGTCAAAGATGGAACGCTTGACATCATCGCCAAGTCCCGCACGGGGACACCCATGCTGATGGGGCTCGCGCTCTACCAATCGTCGGTCTCCCAAGCTTACCTTGCTGACTTCGGCGATGGAACGGCCAAGAACTGGGCACCAAGCGACGGCACCTGGAGCTGCGCTGATGGTCATTACCTCCATACCTCCAACCAGGGCGTCGAGATGAGCCTCTATCTCGGTGCCACCTGGTCGGATGTCCGATTTTCGGCGAGCCTGTTTCCACATTTTGATAATGCCTATGGGATAGTCCTTGATGCCCTGGATGCCCAGGGATACCTCGCCATAAGCATCACCGCGACCACGGCGACCATCTTTCGCATGGCGCATGGCGTCAAAACTCAGATCGCTTCAGCGCCCTGCACCGGGACCGGGCAATGGAAATGGAGCACTATCGAGGTGACGCAGGCGGGAACATCATTGTCGGTTTCCATCAACAATGCGCCTGTCTTTGCCAACCTAGCGATCGGCGAACCGCATGTCGGATTTATCGGGCTGTTCACCGAGTGGAATCCAGTGGATTTCGCTAAGATCTCGGTGGCCGCTACCGGAAGATAGCTTGGCCACAGGTCCGCTTCTCGGGCGCATGCCGAACTCCAGCCACTGAGGACTCAGAAACGATAGCCAATCTGGACCATGCCGGAAGGGCCGCTGGTTTTGATGACCACTTTCTCCTGAACAGCGCCATAGAGGAAGCTCTGCCGACCGTATGTCCCTTCGTACCGTCCATCTATCCCAAGCTGGAGATGATGGGCGATTGTGACATAACATGCGATGCGACCACCATACTCCCAATAGGGGCCGTAATGGGGGCCGGAACTCATGGATGCGATTCCGCTGCCGATGAAAGGGCCGATCTCGGCATGCACAATTCGACCCATGCGCCAGCCCATGTCGGTATGAAGGGTGATGACATAGGATCGATAGTCGATCAGCGGATCGACGGCGGTCTGGTCCTGACGGTAGGCATTGCGCGATAGTTCCAGCCCAAGCATCCCATCGCCCTCGTCGCTGATGGTGCCGATCGGCAGCATCCACAAGGCCGACATGCGTTGACCCGATGATAGCTTGCCATGCCGATAATACCCCGCCTTCTGGTTGGCGTCAGTGGAGATCCGCGCAGAGAGGGGGAGCAGGCCGTACCCCAGGCGGAGGTCGTCGACTTCGACCGGTGCCATGCCGCCGAGGGTGTCGTCATCGTCCCTCAACAAGGGATGGATGTAGTCGGCCGCGGGCAGCTTG
>JAYVMM010000982.1:0-2311 GCA_043758975.1 Planctomycetota bacterium
CAGGTCGCAGCGCGCCAGGGCCGCGCCCGCGGGTACGAAGCCGGTGAAGGCGACCCTCACCCCGAGCGCGGCGGCGCGCGCCTCGGCGGCGGCGCGCAGGGCGCCGTCGCCGCACATCAGTCCCTGCACTGCCCGCCGGCGGGCGATGAGTGCGAGCGTCTCCAGCCACAGGAGCGGGTCCTTGACCGCGGCGAAGCGTCCGAGGTAGCCGATCACCGGCACTCCGGCGGGGAGCACCTCGTGCCAGCTCGCCACCATCCGCGGCGGGGTCTCGACCGGGATCGGCAGGCAATGCCAGCGCGCGCGCCGCCCGATGCCCAGGCGCTGGCTGAGCTCGGCAAGCTGGCCCGGGGTCAGGGCCTGGTGGTGGGCATTGCCGGCGAGCACGCGCTCACCCAGCCAGGCCGCCAGCGCGGGAGCGCGAGCGAAGTAGCCGCGCAGGACGTGGCCATGGTAGGTGTGCAGGCAGGGCAGGCCGAGCCAACGGCAGGCCGGGCGTGCGAGCGCCCCGGCCTTGGCGGTGTGGCTGTGCACCAGCGCCGGGCGCAGGGCGCGCAGGCGGGCGATGAGGGTCGCCAGGCTCTGCGCATCGGCCCACGGGCTCAGGCGCCGGGAGAGGGTGCTGATGGTCTCGATCTCGACCCCGCCGGCGCGCAACTCGGCGCTGAGGTCCGGCTCGTCATCCTGGCACACCCCGCTGAGCACGCTCACGCGGTGGCCGCGCGCCGCCATCGCGCGTGCCAGGCTGGCGACCACCCGTGCCGGCCCGCCGTCGTTGAGGCGGGCGATGACATGGACCAAGTGCACGTCGCCACCATAACGCCATTCCGGCGCTGCGGTACGGAGCAGTCCTGCGCCTTGACCCCCGCCGATCCGCGCCAACCATGCGCGTGCCGTTGCCGGCGGGAGCGCACATGGACCTCGTCGTCGCCTGCAAATCCGTGGTCATGGGCATCGTCGAGGGGCTGACCGAGTTCCTGCCGGTCTCCTCCACCGGCCACCTCATCGTCACCGGCCAGCTGATCGGCTTCATGCCCGGGGATGCGGACAAGCATTTCCGCGACCTCTATGAGGTGGTGATCCAAATGGGTGCCATCCTCGCGGTGGCGGTGCTCTACCGCGAGCGCCTGCTCCACCTCGCGCGCGGCCTGATCAAGGGCACCGCCGAGGCGCGCGCCTTCGCCCTCAGCCTGCTGCTCGGGCTGATCCCGGCCCTGGTGGTGGGCGCACTCGCGAGCAAGTACGTCAAGCTCTACATGTTCAACTCCGGGGTGGTCGCCGCCGATCTCGCGCTCGGCGGGCTCGCCATCCTGATCATCGAGCGCGGGCGGCGCACGCCGCGCTTCACCGCGGCGGAGGCGCTGCCCTGGCGCACCTCGCTGGCGATCGGCTGCTGCCAATGCATCGCCATCGTGCTGCCTGGGGCCTCGCGCTCGGCCTCGACCATCATGGGCGCGCTGCTGCTCGGGGTCGAGCGCACTGCGGCCACCAACTACTCCTTCATGCTCGCCATCCCGACCATGTTCGCAGCCACCGTCCACGAACTGTGGGGGGAGCGCGAGAATCTCGCGCAGAACCAGGAGCATCTCCTGCTCTTGGTGATCGGCTTCGTGGTCTCCTTCATCGTCGCCTGGGCCTCGGTGGCCTGGCTGCTGCGCTACGTCGCCAGCCACACCTTCACCGCCTTCGGCTGGTACCGCATCGGTCTCGGCGCGCTGGTCGCCATCCTGCTGGTGCTCAAGATCATGACCATGGAAGCCTGAGCGATGCCGCTGATCGTCCTCGAGGGCATCGATGGCTGCGGCAAGACCACCCAGGCCGGGACCCTGGCCGGGCGCTTGCGCGCCCAGGGCGCGGTGGTGCGCCAGCTGCGCGAACCCGGCGGCACCGAGCTCGGCGAGGCGGTGCGCGCGCTCCTGCTCGCCCCCGCCACCCAGACCTCTCCGGCGGCCGAACTGTTCGGCTACCTGATGGCCCGCGCCCAGCTGGTGAGCGAGATCATCCTCCCCGCCCTCGCGCGCGCGGAGCTGGTGCTGCTCGACCGCTTCTACCACTCCACCCTCGCCTACCAGGCCTACGGCCTCGGCCTCGATCCCGCCCACGTGCGCGCCGCCATCGCGCTGGCGACCGGCGGGCTGCGCCCTGACCTGGTGCTGTGGCTGCGCCTCGATCCCGCCACCGCCCAGGCGCGCCGGCAGCACGCGCGCAGCGCCGACCGCATCGAAGCGCGCGGGCTGGACTACCTCACGCGCGTGCATCAGGGCTACGCGCGCATGGCGGGCGAGGGCGAGATGTGCGAGGTCGACGCTGG
>JAYVMM010000983.1:0-3330 GCA_043758975.1 Planctomycetota bacterium
GAGAGCGGTGGCGCCGGCGCGGGCGCGACCGCCGCGCCCGGCGCCGCGGTCGGTGACCGTGAGCTTGGCCTGGTAGAGGCCGGGCGCGGTGAAGGTGAAGTGCGGATTGGGCTCGGTCGCGTCGACCTTGTCGCCGGTGAAGCTCCAGGCGAAGGTGATGGTGTCGCCCTCGTCCTTGTCGTAGGAGCCGGCGCTGGAGAAGGCCACCGTCAGCGGTTCGCGCCCGGCGGTGCAGTCGGCGCTGGCCATGGCGATGGGCGCGCGGTTGCCGGGGGCGAAGGTGATGCGCGAAAGTTGGGCGTCGGTGTTGTGGTACCAGTTGCTGCCGTACTCGAGCAGGTAGAGCGCGCCGTCCGGCCCGAACTTCATGTCCATCGGCTTGGCCAACTTGAGCGCGGGCATGAAGTCGTCGATGGCGGTCTTGTTGCCGTGCTCGTCGAGCTTGACCGCCTTGATCCAGTTGCGCATCCAGTCGTAGATGAACCAGGTGTTGTCGTAGTAGGCGGGGAACTTGTCGGGCGAGGCGAGCCCGCCATCGAAGTGGTAGACCGGACCCGACATCGCGCAACGCCCGCCGCTGCCGAGCTCGGGGAATTCCGGTGATCCGGCATAGGGGTACCAAATATACGCCGGCTGCGCCGGCGGCAGCTCCTTGATGCCGGTGTTGCGCGGCGAGTCGTTGACCGGGTGCTGGGGATCGGCGCGTCCGCCGATCTTCTTGGTGTCCCAGTCGTAGGCGGCGTAGGTCGAGTTGTTGCCGACGAACAGCGGCCAGCCGAAGAAGCCGGGGGCGCGCGCCTGATTGAACTCATCGTAACCGCGCGAGCCGCGCTCCGAGTCATTGCCGGCGTCGGGCCCGACCTCGCCCCAGTAGAGGAAGCCGGTGACGGGGTCGGCGAAATGGCGGAACGGGTTGCGGCAACCCATGACGTAGATCTCTGGCCGGGTGTGCGGGGTGCCGGGCGGGAAAAGATTGCCCGGGGGGATCTCGTAGGTGCCGTCGGGCTTGGGCCGGATGCGCAGGATCTTGCCGCGCAGGTCCATGCTGTTGGCAGCGGTGGCGCGCGCGTCCTTGCCCTCGACGCGGGTGTCCTGCGGGCTGAAGCCGTCGGATTCGAAGGGGGTGGTGTTGTCGCCGGTGGAGATGTAGAGGTCTCCCTTGGCGAAGCTCATGCCGCCGCCGCAGTGGCCGGTGATGCTGCGGCAGTTGGGGATGTCGAACAGCACCTTCTCGGATGCGAGGTCGAGCTTGTCGCCATCGAGGGTGAAGCGCGAGAGGTGCTGCACCGGCACCTCGCCCGGCACCGAGTGCAGCATGTACAGCCAATGGTTGTGCGCGAAGTCGGGATCGGCGGCGACCCCGAGCAGGCCGTCCTCGACGTTGTTGTGGCCGTCCTGCACGGCATAGACCGGCACCGTGCCGGCGAGTACGGTCGGCCCGCCGCCGGCCTTGACCAGCTTCACGGCGCCGAACTTCTCCACCACCACGATGCGCCCGTCAGGCAGCAGGGTGAACTGCATGCAGTCGGCGAGGTCGCGCGAGAGCACGGTCTTCTCGAAGCGGGACTCGGACGGCCTGGCTTGGCCGTAGTCGAGGTCCTTGCCCTCCGCCGCCCAGCTGATGCCGCCGAACAGGAGCTTGAGGTAGGCGGGCTCGGCGTAGCTCTCCTTGGTGTGGCCCATCTCGGTGTAGAAGGCACGCCCGCCGTCGAAGAGGTGCCACCACACCAACGGATGGTTGCCCTTCATCGCCCCGCCCTGGTAGCTGCCCTCGTCGATGCTGGCCAGCACGTGCACGTCCTTGGGCAGGTACTTGAAGTTGTACCACTCGTCGGTGCGCTCGAGGGTGTCGGGCAGCCCGGCGGTGGCGGGGTGCTGGCGGTCGGTGATGGTGACCCGTGCCTTCTGGATCGCCGGATGGCCGGCGAAGTAGGTGCCGACCAGACGCCCGTACCAGGCCCAGTCGTACTCGGTGTCGGTGGCGGAATGGACGCCAACGAAGCCGCCGCCGGCCTCGATGAAGCGCTGCATCGCCTCCTGCTGCTGGCCATCGAGGATATGGCCGGTGGTGTTGAGGAACATCACCACCTTGTAGCGCTTGAGGTTGTCCTCGCTGAACACCGCGGGGTCTTCGCTGGCGTCGACCTGGAAGTGGTTCTCGGCCCCGAGCTGCTTGACCGCGGCGATGCCGGTCTCGATCGAGTCGTGGCGGAAGCCGGTGGTGCGGCTGAACACCAGCACGCGGTAGCCGCCGGTGGCGGGCGCATCCGCAGCGGTGAGTTGCCCGCCGCAGGCGGCGCAGGCGGCGGTGAGCAGGAGCAGGAAGGCGGGCAGGCGGGGCATGGCGGATGACCTGGCGGGCGGGGGGCGGTTGCGTAACCGTGACACGACCGCGGGCGGCGCCGCGGCAGCAAGGGTCTACCCCCTGCCGCCACTGACGTTGCAGCGACCGGCACGGGCGGGCGCAGTGGCCATCAGCGGTAGATCGGGAAGCGTTCGCAAAGAGCGCGCGCCGCCGCCTTGGCCTCGGCCAGCACGCTGGCCTGGCCGTCGCTCTTAAGGGTGCGGTCGATCAGTCCCGCGATCACGCGCGCCTCCTCGACGCCGAAGCCGCGGCTGCACACCGCCGGGGTGCCGATGCGGATGCCCGAGCCCTGCTGCGCTGGTTGGGTGTCGAAGGGGATGAGATTCTTGTTCACCGTGATGCCGACCTCGTGCAGGCGGTCCTCGGCCTGCTTGCCGGTGACGCCCTTGCTCATGACGTTGAGCGAGAAGAGGTGGGTGTCGGTGCCGCCCGAGACCACCTGCCAGCCGAGCGCGATGAAGGCCTCGGCCATGGCGCGGGCGGAGGCCTGGACGCGGACCATGTACTCGCCGAACTCCGGCGTCAGCGCCTCGCCGAAGCTCACCGCCTTGGCGGCGATGACGTGCATCAGCGGACCGCCCTGGATGCCGGGGAAGACCCGGCTGTTGACCTTCTTGGCGTGCTCGGCGCTGCGCGTGAAGACCATGCCGCCGCGCGGGCCGCGTAGGGTCTTGTGGGTGGTGGTGGAGACGAAGTCGGCGTGGCCGAAGGGCGAGGGGTGGAGGCCGGCGGCGACCAGGCCGGCGATGTGCGCCATGTCGACGAAGAGCAGGGCGCCGACCTTGGCCGCGATGGCGGCGAAGCGCGGGAAATCGATGGTGCGCGAGTAGTTCGAGGCCCCGGCGATGATCATCTTGGGCTGGAAGGCGAGCGTGGTGCGCTCGACCTCGTCGTAATCGATGTGCTGGCGCTCCTTGGTCACGCCGTAGGACTGGATGGTGTAGTCGAGGCCGGAGAAGTTGAGC
>JAYVMM010000984.1:0-2187 GCA_043758975.1 Planctomycetota bacterium
ATGCAGGCGAGCAGCGGCTGGTTGTTGCGCAGCAGGGCGGTGCCGGCGGCGGTGGGCACCCAGTCGGCACGCTGGTAGGCGATGTCCATGCGCTCATAGGGATGATCGATGAAGTCCGGGCTGCAGCCCGGGCGCTGCAGCGTGGCCCACTCGGTGGGCAGCTCGACGCGCTTGCGCTCGACCCCGCTCCGCAGCCGCCACCAGGGCCCGAACTCCCAGGGCGAGTTCGCGGACAGCCCCAGGCCGCGGAAGGCGCGCCAATTGTCGGTGAGGTAGCGCGCGGTGACGGTGTGGCGGTCCTCGATCGCCGGCGTGCCGACCTCGAAGGGGTAATCCCAGCGGAACCAGGTCTCGCCGGCGCGCCACTTCTTCGCCTCGAAGCGCAGGTCGGCCTTCTCCGCCTCGCTGATGGCGAAGGCGCGGTCACCGAGGAACTGCGCATCCCATTCGGCGACGCAGAACTCCCACGGCACGCGCGCGCTGCCGAACGAGCGCTGGCCCTGGTACCAGCCGCGGTACATGGTCCAGTCCCAGGTGAAGGGCGCGCCGTACTCGCAGGTGAACATCGGCTTGGTGCCGGCGGCGGCCCAGCGCAGGAACCAGTCGCTGAGCTCCTGGATGGGCACGAAGTTGGGATAGAAGTTGACGGTGTACATCGCACTGAGGTCACCGGAGGAATGGTGGTAGATGATGCGCTCGGGATCGAGGCGGTGGACGATTGTTTCGGCGCGCAGCGCCGACTTGACGTTGTTGCGCGACCAGCCGTCGCGGTTGTCCTTGGCCGAGTCCATCATCTCGGGGTTGATGTCCTCATTGTAGCCGCAGGCGTTGTGGCTCATGGCATAGAACACCACCGCGGGATGGTTGCCGGCGACGCCGACGTAGCTGGCGGCGTGGCGGGCGTAGCCGTTGGCGGCATCGGCGTCGGGCGCCTTCCAGTCGTATTGGCCGAAGTGCGGCTGCGACAGCGCCACCAGCATGCCGACGTCGTCGGCGGCAGTGAGGATCTCGCCGAAGGCGAGGTGGGTGCCCGGCTCGCAGCCGTAGTTGTGGGTATAGACCATGTTGATGCCGATGGCCTTCAGGCGCAGCATGGTCTCCTTGGCCGCGGCGTAGGTCGCGGCGTAGGCGCCGAGCTCGGCGTTGTCGAGCGGCAGCGCGGAGAGGAAGAGGCGCGTGCCGTTGAGCAGGAAGTCGCGCCCGACGATGCGCAGCTCGCGCGCGCCGAAGCGCTCGGGCAGCGCAGCATCGAGCACCTTGCCCTGAGCATCGGTCAGGGTCAGGCTCAGTTTGCAGGTGTTCTCGGGGGCGGTGAGGTCCCACAGCTTCTCCGCCCGCCACGGCGCGGTGAAGCTGAAGCGCCCGGCGCTAAGCTCGGCGGCGATGAAGGCCCTGCTCTCGAGGTTGATCCCCGGTCCGCTGTGCTCGCTGATGCGCGCGCGCAGCTGGTAGCTGGCGCCCTCGGCGAGGCCGGTGAGCGCGGCGCTGATGGTGACCCGCCCTTCGGATACCGCAGTTGAGACGCGCACGGCGTCGAGGCGCGCGCCCTTGGGGGTGGCGGCCAGCCAGCAGTCGCCGCACAGGCCACGGCGGGCCACCGCGCCCTTGATCTCCTTGGCCGAGGAGGTGTCGCTGTAGGAGAGCATCACCGCCTTGAGCGGCAGGCTGACCACGCGCAGCGAGAGCATATGGCGCCCGGGGGTGGCGAGTTCACTCAGCTCGAGCTCGCCGCCCGGAAAGCGCAGCTCGCCCGCGCGCGTACCGTCGCACCACACCTCGGCGTAGGAGTTGAGGCAGTCGACGCACAGCGCGATGCGCCCGCCGCCCCAGGCATCGCGGACGTTGATCTCGCGCTGGTACCAGGCCGCGCCCAGGCTGCCGAGCTGGACGTCCTTCCACGCCGGGTTGACGATGAGGTTCTGGGAATCGTGCTGCATGTAGTCGGAGATCCCCGGCCATGAGCCGGGGACCTTGAAGAAGCCCCAGCCGCCCTGTGGAACGCCGGCGGCGGGTGCGCCGGCAGCGGTCGTGCCGGGCTTGGCCTCGGCGCCCGCGGGCTGCCAGCGCCACAGTCCGTTGAGGCACACACGTTCGCGCGTGGCGGTGGTCTCGGTGACGGCCTGGGCGGAATCCCACACCAGGGTCACGCCGGGCGGCAGCGGCGCGTCGGCGCCGGGTGCACACAGC
>JAYVMM010000985.1:0-4172 GCA_043758975.1 Planctomycetota bacterium
CTGCTGCACCTTGTCGCTCCACTCCACCCCGCGGTCGAAGGCGGCCTTGGGCGGCAGGGCGCCGTCGATCAGCACCTGGACCTTGCCGTCGGCGACGAACTCGCTGCGCCCCCAGTAGGCGATGCCGTCGTGGACCACGAAGCTCATGGCGTCGATCATCTTGTTCTCGAGGTTGAGCCCGGCGATCGGCACCACCAGCTGCACCCACTGCCCAGGCGCCGGCAGCGCCCCCTGCGGGAAACGTGTCCAGCTGCCGTCCTCGCCGGCGCCGATGAAGTTGCCCCCCCAATAGGCGCGGTGGTTGAGTCCGTCGCTCTGGGTATGGATCTGGAGCATGATCTCCTGCGCCGGGCGGGCGGCGTCGAGATACACCCATTGGCGGAAAAAGCGGCCCTGGCCCTTGCTCTGCGCGCACTCTCCCAGCGCGTCGCCGATGGCGCGCGCACCGATTCCCGCCGCTCGCGCCAGCGCGGCGGCCTTCTCCTGCGGCTGCTCAAGCGCGGCGGCGCGGTACAGCCGCCCCAGCTCGCTGAGCGCGCGCGCGGCGTGCACGCTGGCGGCATTGGCCTTGAGGAAACTCTCGATCTCGGCGATCCGCCCCGGCACCCCGGCGAGGCCGACGTGGGTGGCGGCGATGCGGCTCTCGAAGCGCCAGGCGAACTCGTGCGACGGCATCAGCTCGATGAACTTGCGGTAGCTGGCGATGCGCTCCGGGGTGAGGTCGACGAAGGCGACCTGCGAGAAGCGGCTGGGCGAGATGCCGCGCACCAGCCCATTGCCCCATTCAAGGGCGGCGCGCGGACTGCCGTCTTGCCACGCCATCACCGCCAAGCCGATGCCCATGGTGGTGCGATAGCCCGGGCGCTCGCCCGGATTGGGGCGCAGCGCCGCCCACGGCAGCGCCAGCTCGTAGGTGCAGCCGTGCTCAGAACGCACGATGCGCGCGCTCGCGTGGTCGTCCTCGCCATCCTTGGGCGCGCCACCCTCGCCCTCCTCGGATGGGTTGCGGCTGGCGAGGGCGGCGCCGCTGAGCTGGGTGATGCGCGTGCGCCCATCACGCGGCGAGAGCGAGAGCGCGAGCACCAGCGGACGGCGCTCCTCGTTGCCGCCGTTGTTGGCATCGGGGTCGATGCCCACCACCAGGCAGTCGCCGTCGAGCGGGCTGGCGCCGGGCGCGGCAGCCTCGAAATGGTCGTCGCGGGTCACCGCCGAGAGGTAGACGAAGCGGCGGTCCCAGGCCACCCGCGCCTGCGCTGCGAGCGCCGGCGCGGCGCCGGCGCTCGCGCTGGCCGCAGAGGCGCCACCGGTGGCGGCGCGCACGCTGAAGGGATCGCCGAGCTCGATCGGCTCGATGCCGGCCCAGTCGTCGAGGTGGCCGTCGATGCGCAGCGGCTGGCGGGTGAACAGCGCCGGACGCAGGTCGGGGCGGTGGATGGCGAGGAACTCGCTGGCGCCCTCGCGCTCGGGCTCCTTCGAAGCGGCGACGGCGGCGATCGCGGATTCCAGGGTCGCCCGCCCGCCGGCGCCAGGCGGCAGCGCGCCCACCGCGCACACCCCGTCGCTGCAGGCGTAGAGCAGCTGGTTGCCGAGCAGGGCGGTGGGCATCACCGATTCACGGCTGCGCTGGTCGAGGCCCGGGAGCATGCCGCCGGGCAGCGCGTGCCCATCCTCGAGCGCGAAGCAGCGGTAGAGCAGGCGCATGTCGTCGTTGGTGCGCTCGATGGTCACCAGCAGCTTGCCCACTACCTCGGCAGCGACGCAGCGGTGGTGCCAGAGGTCGCCGAGGTCGGCGGTCCACAGCTCCTTGCCGTCGGCGATGGCGCGGCAGATCACGATCTGGCGGCGGTCCTGGCGCTGGTCGCTGATGCTCAGCGCGCGGTCGCCGACGAAGCGGTAGGGCGCCAAGGGCGGGAAGCCCCAGCCGTGGTGGTACTCGACGTCGAAGTAGGTCTTGCCGGTCTGTGCGTTGACCGCCTGGCTGTGGTAGCCGTCGCCGCGCCGCCCGGTCGCCACCAGCACGCCGCCTTCGAAACCCAGGGTCGGACCCTCGCCGAGCTGGAAGGCCTCGTTGTAGAGCACCTTGCGGTTGACGAGGTCGAGCGCCACCAGGTTGGCCTCGAAGGCGAGGTATGCGGTGGCGCGGTCGGATGAGAGGGTGGCGGCGAAGCGCCTGATCCACTTCTCGCGCACCGCGAGGTCCGTGGTCCAGCCGAGCGCGCCGGTGGCGATCACCCGGCCCTCGATCCAGCAGCGCTCGCCCTTGGTCTGCAGGCCGAGGATCTGGTCGCCGGAGATGCCCACCCAGTGCAGCTCGGAGGGGAAGGCGAGGCGGGCGAGCACTCCGCCGTTCTTGGCATCGAACACCTCGACCTGGCGCGCGCCCGGACGCCAGCTGGCGACCACGCTGGGCGTCGCCGCCGCCTCGGCGAAGCGGCGGTCGCCGCGGTTCTCGGTGTCGAGGAAGAAGCCGGCGTCGTCATAGGACAGCGCGTGCGTCCACAGCAGCCGCCCGGTGGCGTTGTCGAGCGCGACCAAGCTGCGCGGGTAGGTGGCGAGCAGCATGCTGCCGACCACCTCGCCATGCAGCATGCCCGGCGGCAGCTGGGCGTCCCAGACCAGGCGCGGGCCGGCGGCGGCCAGACGCAGCAGGCGGTCGTCGAGGGCGAGGTAGAGCTCGGCGGGATCGGAGCCCACCGGGTGGAGCATCATTGCGGTCGGGCCGGCGGCGAGCCGCCAGCGGAAGGCGAGCGGCGGGGCGAAGTCGGCGGCGGGCAGGCCGATCGAGGTGAGGTGCGACTCGCTGCCACGCGGCGGCACCTCGACCTGGCGCTTGGCCGGCTGGCCGCCCTGCAGCGCGACCACGCGGTCCTTGCCCACCCCGAGCACGAGGTCGTTGAGCAGCACCAGGTTGCCGAGCGGACGCTCAATGCCGAGATCCCGCCACGCCTGCTGGCCCTGGCTGCGCCCGTCGCGGGGATCGATGCGCGCCAGCACGCTGGCGGTGGGCACATAGATGCTGGTGGCGCCGATGGCGGCGAGCCCCCACAGCTGGTCATCGCCGCTCGGCGCCCAGTGCCAGCGCTCCTCGCCGGTGGCGGCGCCAAGCGCGGTGAGGCCGTGGCCCTGGGTGATGAGCATCTCCTGCTCGGCGCCGCCGGCGAGGCCGACCAGGGCGCGCGCGGGCGAGAGCTGCTGCCGCCAGCGCACCGCGCCGTTGGCGCGCGCGATGCCCAGCACCGCCAGGGTGTCGCGCGGAGCGACGTAGATCAGTTCCGGCCCGACCACCACCCGGCTGGCGGCGCGGTCGGCGAGCTGGCGCACGATCTCGGCCCCGGCCACCGGGTCGAGCAGCGCGCGCGGGTAGGTCGCGGCCCAGCGCACCACCCCGCTGCTGAGCTCGAGGTCGACCACGCTGCCCATGTCGGTCGAGATGTAGATGTCGTCGCCGCTGATCGAGGGCGCGGCGAGGTGGTCGCCGAGGTAGATCTCCTGCTGGCTGGAGAGGGTCAGGCTGGCGACCCCAAAGGCGAGCGGGGTGCGCCACAGCAAGCGCCCGTCGGTGGCGGCGAAGGCGGCGGCGAAGCTGCGCGAGCGTTCGGCGACGTCCTGGAACACCGCCGCCACCACCCCTTCGCAGCAGGCCGGGGAGCTCACCGCGCTCGCCGAGCCGGTGACCTCGCCGGCCTCGCTCGACCACACCATGACCCCGGTACGCGCATCGCGCGCCTCGATGGCAAACACTGCGCCGTTGGCGCCGTGGTGCAGCGCGCGCGCGTAGACCCGCCCGTCGAGCACCGTGGTCATGGTCTCGGGAAGCCCAGCGAAGGCCTCCTGGTGCAGCGGACGGCGCAGCGCGGCGAAACCCTCCGCCGAGCGCCAGCGCAGCTCGCCGGTACTCAGCTCGATGGCGAAGCACTCGTCCGGGGTGTGCAAGTAGGCGGCCACCCCGTCGCTGGCGAGCTGGAGCATGAGGTGCTGCCAGGGCGCGGGCTCGAAGCGATCGGCGGCGAGCAGCTCGGCGGGGTGCACCGGCAACACGGTCTCGAAGCGGCATCCCGTAGGCTGCGGGGCGGCCACGCTCGCTCCGCGCCGGGTCGCCTCGCCGCCGGTGGTGCTCCAGCGCGCCTGGCCGGCCTTGACCAGGGCATCGAGGGCGGTGGTGAGCTCGGCGG
>JAYVMM010000986.1:0-1644 GCA_043758975.1 Planctomycetota bacterium
ACCTCCTCGAGCGCGGCGCCAGCGAGCACGCGTTCCTTGAGTTTGGCGCTGCGCGTGCGCAGGACGGAGTCGTCGGCCTGCACCAGCTCGCCCTCGAAGGTGCCGACCTGGACCACGGTCGGCATCAGGCGGCGCAGCATGGCCTCGTTGTTGGTGCCGAGGACGCGCTTGACCACCGCGGTCAGGGTATCGATGAAGGGCATGCCGATTCCTTGCCCGCCGACCCTGGCAGGATGGCGCAAAATAGGGGGGTGGTCGCCCCACACCAGCAGCAAACGTGCCGGAGCTGGGCGGCGCGCGGCGGGTGCCGCACTCGCCCGTGCGCTCATGCGCATCTCCTCGCGCGCCCTGGGCTTGCCGCGGCGAGCGGTGGACGGCGCGCGGCGCGCGCACACCCCCCTTGGGCACTGGCGCCGCCATCCGCCGGTATAGCATTTTGCCCATGTCCAAACTGGTCTATGACGGCAAGGAGTTCCCGCTGATGACCGAGCTGGTGATGGGTCGCCACCGCGACAACTCCATCCCGCTCGCCGACGGCAAGGCCAGCCGGCGCCATGCCCGGGTGTTCGCCAAGGAGGACAAGAGCGACTGGGTCGAGGACCTCGATTCTGCCAATGGCACCCTGGTCAACGGCGAGGAGATCTTCTCCCCGCGCCAGCTCAAGGACGGCGACCGCATCGTCATCGGCAAGTGCAAGGTGGTCTACCGCAGCGACGCCCCCGAGGCCACCCCGACCGTGGGCGCGCCGGTCGCCGCCGACCCCGCCGAGATGGTCGGCAGGCTGGTGGGGGGCTACCGCATCGGCGCGCTGCTCGCCGCCGGCAGCATGGGCGTGGTCTACAAGGCCAAGCAGCTCAGCCTCGATCGCGAGGTGGTGGTCAAGATCTTCAATGCCGAGGTCACCAAGCGCGACCAGGAGTTCGCCGAGCGCTTCCTGCGCGAGGCGCGGGTGGCGGGCAGCGTGCCGCATCCCTCGGTGGTGCAGATCCACGAGTGCGGCCAGCAGGACAACCTGCTGTGGTACAGCATGGAGCTGGTCGATGGCGAGACGCTCGAGGACCTGCTCGCGCGCGACGGGCACCTCGAGCCGCTGCTCGCGCTGATCGTCGCCGACCAGGCCGCCTCCGCGCTGCAGGCGGCGCACGCCAAGGGCCTGGTGCACGGCGACGTGACGCCGGCCAACCTGATGCTGAGCAAGGAGGGCAAGATCAAGCTGCTCGACCTCGGCCTGGCCAAGGTGCTCAACAGCGGGCGCTCGGCGTCGCGCGCCAAGAAGACGGTGGTCGGCAACCCCTGGTACATGAGCCCGGAGCGCGCCAAGGGCGAGGCGGGCGACGCACGCAGCGACATCTACAGCCTGGGCTGCGTGCTCTACCACCTCCTCACCGGCAGCCCACCTTACGACGACGACCATCCCAAGAACATCCTGCGCGCCCACCTCGAGAGCAAGATCCCCTCCCTCCTCGACCAGGTCCCGAGTCTGCCCAAGAAGCTCGACGAGCTGGTGCACAGCATGCTGTCGAAGAACCCGGAGTGGCGCCACGCCACCATGGAGGAAGTGGCGGTCGACCTCAAGGCGGTGCGCGAGTTGCTGCCCAAGGGCGGCGAGGCGCGCAAGCCGGCCAAGGCGGTGGCGCCAAGCGG
>JAYVMM010000987.1:0-3294 GCA_043758975.1 Planctomycetota bacterium
CAGCTTCTTGGCGGTGCTCATGCGCAGCAGGATCTCGCCTTCGTCGACGCTGCCGTACTTCCGTTCCCCCTTGAGTTGGCCCATGGTGCCACCCATGCCGAACAGCACGCCGACCACCACCACCAGGGTCCAAATGAAGATGTGCTGGGACACGCTCAGGGCCTGGGCCTTGGGCAGCGCTATCGGCCTGCCCGGAGGTGGCGGGTCGGTCGGATTCGGCTTCGGCGCGGCGGGCGGGTGCGCGGGCTGGTCGCTCATGAACGCTCCACGGAATGGCCGCAAACGGCCAAAGGGGGCCCGAGCCTAGGCGGCTGGGCAGCAGAGGCAATGGCGGCACCCGCCCCCCGGTGGGTGCCGGCGGGCCGGGCGGCCGTGCGGGCCGGCGATTGCGGCGGGCCGGCGGCGATCGACAACCTGCGCATGAGCAGCGATCCTGCGCCCAGCGAGCTGCTTGCCGCCTTCCTCCAGGCGCACGCCCAGGGTCCGGCGGTGCCGGCAGCCCTGTTCGCGCGCGGGCAGGAACTCCACCGGCGCCTGGCCGACGCCCCGCCGGCGGAGCCCGCCTGGGGGCGTTTCCTGGTCGCCATGGGCGAGCTCGCGGCGGAGGCGCTGGGCGACGGTGCCAGCGCCAGCCGCTTCTTCCTCGCCGCCCTGCAAGGCGCCGAGCAGCATGGCGACTACCAGGCGGCGGTGACCGCCGGCTACAACCAGGGCGTGCTGCTCGAACGCCGCGGCAGCGCCGCGCTCGCCCTCGCTGCCTACCGCGCCGCCGCCGGCGCCGGCTTCCGCCTGGGGGTGGTGGCGGGCAATACCCTGCGCGCGGCGGTGGCGGCGGTGCGCCTGCACTTCGCCAACCACGACGCCCCCGGCGAAGCCGCGCTCGCCAAGCAGGCGTGGCTCGGCTGGCTGTGGCTGCAGCGCCACGACCCCGCCCAGCTCGATGCCGAACTGGAGCACGCGCTCGGCCTCCAGCTGTGCGCGCTGCTGCTGCCCGAGGACGACCCGGGCGCGCTCGCCGCGCGCTGGCGCGCCTGGCCGCCCGTAAGCATCGACACCCCCGCCGGCGCCTGGCAGGACTCCGACCCCGCCTGCCTCGCGCAGCTATTCGCCACCGCCGCCGCCGCTGCCGACCGCCATCTTGCCGACGAGGGCGGCGAGCCCGGCGCTCCCTATCGCCTGCTGCTGGCGGCGGCACGCCGCAGCCAACAGGTCTGAACGGCCCCGCGCGGCGCGCGGGCCGCGCCGGCGTGGCTGGTGTCGACCATTGCTGCCTTGCACGCTCACCCGTCACCCCGCAGACTCCGCCAGCGCCCGCCGCACAGGGGAACCCGCCATGACGCAATCGCATCGACCCCAGGCCCGCAGTGACGCGAGCGTGCGCACCGGGCTGCGCCCGAGCGACGAGACCGCCGATACCCAGCCCATCGCCCCGCCCGGCCTCGGCCTCGATGCCGGGAGCCTGCGCGCCGACATCCACCGCCACCTCAGCTACACCCTCGGGCGCGACTCCCATTCGGTCTCCAACCGCTACCGCTACATCGCCACCGTGATGGCCATCCGCGACCGCCTGATGGAACGTTGGAAGGCCTCGCACGCCGCCTACTACGACGCCGACTGCAAGCGCGGCTACTACCTGTCGATGGAATTCCTCATGGGCCGCGCGCTCGGCAACGCGGTGATCAACCTCGGCATCGAGGGCGAACTCGCCGAGGCTATGCGCAGCCTGGGCATGCGCATGGAGGACATCGTCGAGGAGGAGGCCGATGCCGGCCTGGGCAACGGCGGCCTCGGACGCCTCGCCGCCTGCTTCCTTGACAGCTGCGCCACCCTGCAGCTGCCGGTGTTCGGCTACGGCATCCGCTACGACTACGGCATGTTCCGCCAGCGCATCGTCGCCGGCCAGCAGGTCGAGGACCCCGACCACTGGCTCGGCCATGGCATCCCCTGGGAGCTGCAGCGCCCGGAGTACAGCCAACGGGTGAAGTTCGGCGGCCACAGCGAGTTCTACCGCGACACCCAGGGGCGCATGCGCATCAATTGGGTCGGCACCAGCGACGTCATCGCCATCCCCTACGACCTGCCCATCCCCGGCTACCGCAATGGCACGGTCAACACCCTGCGCCTGTGGCGCGCCGCCGCGCCCGAGGAATTCAACCTCACGGTGTTCAACGCCGGCGACTACACCGCCGCGGTCGAGGCCAACAGCGCGGCGGAGAACATCTCCCGCGTGCTCTACCCCAACGACAAGAGCGAGAACGGCAAGGAGCTGCGCCTGCGCCAGCAGTACTTCCTCGCCAGCTCCAGCCTGCAGGACCTGCTGCGCCGCTGGGTGGCCAAGCACGGCACCTCGTTCAAGAACTTCGCGCTCAAGAACGTCTGCCAGCTCAACGACACCCACCCGACCATCGCGGTGGCCGAGCTCATGCGCCTGCTCATGGACGACCATGCGCTGGGCTGGGACGAGGCCTGGACGGTGGTCTCCAAGAGCCTCGCCTACACCAACCACACCCTGCTGCCCGAGGCGCTCGAGAAGTGGCCGGTCGGGCTGTTCAAGGCCCTGCTGCCGCGCCTGCTCGACATCATCTACGAGATCAACGCGCGCTTCATGCGCGCAGTCGCCAACAAGTGGCCGGGCGACACCGACCGCCTGGCGCGCATGTCGATCATCGAGGACGGCGCGCATCCGCAGGTGCGCATGGCCCACCTCGCCATCGTCGGCTCGTTCTCGGTCAACGGGGTGGCGGCGCTGCACAGCAACCTGCTCAAGGCGGGGCTGTTCCACGACTTCAACCTGCTGTGGCCGGAGCGCTTCAACAACAAGACCAACGGCGTGACCCAGCGGCGCTGGATGGCGCTGTGCAACCCCCGCCTGTCCGCCCTCATCAGCCGCACCATCGGCGACCAGTGGGTGACCCATCTCGACGAGCTCAAGCAGCTCGCCCCGCACGCCAAGGACGTCAAGTTCCGCGCCCTGTGGCGCGACATCAAGCAGGCCAACAAGCGCGACCTCGCCGCGGTGGTCAAGATCGAATGCGGGGTGGAATTCCCGCTCGACGCCCTCTTCGACGTCCAGGTCAAGCGCATCCACGAGTACAAGCGCCAGTTGCTCAACGCCCTGCACGTCATCCACCTCTACGACCGCATCAAGCGCGGCGAGCGCAAGAACCTGATCAAGCGCGCCTACCTCTTCGGCGGCAAGGCGGCGCCCGGCTACGCCATGGCCAAGACCATCATCCGCTTCATCAACGCCATCGCCACCGTGGTCAACGCCGACCCCGACGTCGGCGAGCTGCT
>JAYVMM010000988.1:0-5115 GCA_043758975.1 Planctomycetota bacterium
CCAGCGTCCGCTCGCCTCCGACCAGCGCGCCTGGCTGAGGGTGTCGCCGAAGTCGCTCACCCCGGAGGTCACGAACACCCCGAGCATGTCCTCGGGGTCCTTGGTAATGATGTTGATCACCCCCTGCAGGGCGTTGGCGCCCCACGCCGCGCCGCCCGGCCCGCGCACCACCTCGACATGGTCGATGTCGGCGAGGAACAGCGGCAGGGTGCCGAGCTCGGCGCCGCCGAGCAGGAGGTCGTTGGCGTCGCGCCCGTTGATCAGGGTGAGGGTGCGGTCGGAGATGGTGCCGAACAGGCCGTGGATGCCGACCGCGTAGAAGGTGCGGTCGGTGCGTTCGACATCCATGCCGGGGACGAACTGCAGGGCCTCGGCGAGGTCGCTATGGCCGCCCGCCCTGATCTCCTCGCCGGTGAGCACGCTGACCGGGGCAGAGGACAGCGCCAGATTGGTGTACTGGCGCGACGCCGAGATCACCTCGGGCAGGTCGGAGAAGATCGCGAGGTCATTGTTGGCAGGGGCAGGGGCAGGGGCAGGGGCAGGGGCAGGGGCGGGCGGCGGGGCGTTGGCGGCGTCAGCGGCACATACTGTTCTGGCGGCGTCAAGGCCGGCGAGCAGCAGGAGGACGGAGCCTGCCGGACCCCAGCGCCGCAGCAGGCCGGGGAGGACGCGGGCGTGGACCCTGACCATCGGGGCCAGCTGCGTGCCCTTCCCCAACCCCACCTCCAACATAATGGCCCTCCGGCAGGCACGGCAGGGGCATTCCTGGCGTGGGAAGCACGCTGCATCCAGCGCGGATGCGGTCGGCTTCTTGAGTATGCACCAGGACCCGGGCGGGCGCAATCGGACCATCCCCCGGCGGAGCGCTCCATCGCCCTGGCCCAATCTCGTGCTCCAATGTAAATTACTGATGACAATCCGCGTGCGACGGCGGGCGAAGAGCCCGCCGGACTCCCTCTCGGCTAGGGGTCGTCCGGCTTGGCCTCGCAATGGACGCCTGGACAGACACCCTCGACGCGCGTCCATTTGCGCAGCCCGCCGCAGATCACCTGCGCATCCTCCTCGGTCAGGCCGCGCCTGACCACCGCTTCGCCTTCGCGGTGGGCCTCGAGCGCGACCATGTCGGCGACCTCGACGCTCAGCCCGGCAGCGCGCTGGAGGCCGAAGATCACCACCGTCAGCGGCGTGACATCGTCGTTGAACAGCAGCACCTTCCAGCCGCGATCGACGCTGGTGTCAGGGGTGGCGAGCGGTTTGCGCCGCGGGATGGTGACGGTGTCGGGCACCATGCCGGGATGCTAGCCTGGGCGGTCCGCTTGTCAGCTTCCAGGGGGACCAGGGTTGCAGGGGGAGGCTCAACGCCCTCGGGTCAGCCACAGCGGCGGCACATGCAGGGGGGCGCCGACGGTCAGGAGCGCCACCGCCGTGGGCGCGTGCGTGCCGCAGGCCTTGCTGAGCTCGCTTGAAACGGGAGGCGGCGCCGCCTGGCTGCACTTCACCAGATCGGCGGCGAGGTCCTTGGGCGATACCGGGTTGGCCCAGGCGGTGAAGGCCCACAGCAGGTGCTCCTCGGCCCCCGCGGGGGGGGTGCGGTAGAGGGCGAGAGAGGCGCCCGGAGTGGTGCCAGCGAGCAGGGCGAAATAGTCGCCGGCGATCCCGAGGTGCAGGGCGGTGCTGAGCGCGGGATATTGGCCCGGACGGCTGTCGTTGCGGTAGAGCGGCAGCAGGTAGGCCTGCCACAGCGGTGCGCCGCCATCGAGCAGGTAGACGCTCAGGGCGGCGCGCTGGGCCTCGCCGAGCTCCTCGGCGTCGAACAGCGTGAGGGCGGTGAGGCTGCGCACCAGGGAGGTGCGCTGGCTGAGGTCTGTGCTGTGCGCGCGCAGGAAGTCGCGCGCACGCCGGGCGGCGCCTTCGCTGGTCGGGGTCAGGGCCGCCGCCTGCAGGGCGGCGGCGTTGAGCGCGGTTGCCGCGAGCGCATCGCCCCCGCTCCAGCTGCCGTCCGGCTGCTGATCGGAACACAGCTCATCCTGCCAGGCGCGCACCGTGACCAGGTCGATGCCCAGGCTGCCGAGCAGGTAGGTGACCTGGCTGCGGCGCCACTTCAGGCGTTCGCCCAGCTCCGGCTCCTTGGCGGGAGCGCCCTGACCGCTCTGGACCGCCGCGGCTGCCGGCGCGACCACAGCGGCCCACCCCGGCACCTCGCTCGGGATGGCTTGCCCGAGCACCGGCGAGGGCAGGTCGAGTGGCGGCATCGCCGGCACTATCGCCAGGTTGAGGATGAGCGCGCACACCACCAGGAACAGGGAGAGGGTGGTGGCGCTGATGCCGGTGCGCAGGATCTTTTCGTCGCTGCTGGCCTGGCGCTGGCCGATCACCGAGGCCTCGACGTCGGCGAGGTTGACCACCAGGCGGGTGCCGCAGCTGCGGCAGAACACCGTCCCGAGCGGGTTATCGTGCAGGCATTTCTGGCAGGAGATCATGGCGCCAGCTTTCCGCTCGCGACCAGCTTGTCGGCGAGACGCACTTCGAAGGGCGCGGTGGTGGCGCCGCCGAGCTCGGCCACCACCAGGCTGCCGAAGCGCGTGATCTTGTCCGCGCTCAGCGTACGCCCATCGATGCGCACCTCGACAGGCGCGTGCGGGATGATGCCGGCGGCGCAGGAGAGGTGGAAGGACATCCGTCCGTTGGCGATCAGCGGCGCGGAGATGCGCGCCTGGTACAGCGCGGCGTCACCGCCCAGGCGCACCAGGGTATCGAGGTCGCCCTCGGCCTGGGCGAGTGCGGTGGCGAAAGGCGGGCGCAGATCGTTGCGCAGCTGGGCGATCAGCGGGCGCGCGAGGTCGGCGCGGCCCTCGCTGAGCACGCGCGGGAGCAGCGCGAGCATGATGCCTTCGTTGGGAGTGGTCAGCGCCGCCCTGACCTGGTCATCGAGCCGTCCGTTGGCGGTGAGCGAGCCGGAGGTACGCTCCTCGGCGCTCTGCTGCTCGGGCGGGATGACCGCGCTGAGGTCGGCGGCATGCGCCGGCGAGAGCCGGATGAGCTGGCGCACCAGAGTGAGGCGGGCGACGCTGTCGTTGACCAGGGAGGAGAGCTGGGCGTTGAGGGAACCGGGCGGGAAGGAAGCGGGTCGCGCCGAGAGCACCAGCAGGATGGCGTGCAGGCGCCCGGCGTCGGGCTGGCGGGGATCGAGCAGCAGGAGCGCGGCGGCGGCGTCGCGGATGCTGGCGGCGACGCCGGCGGTCCAGGTGGCTTGGAAGCGCCGCAGCAGCACCTGGGCGAGGATGCCGCGGTGCGGCGGGCGCTCGCCCGGCAGCTTGGGTGCGTGCGCGCCGCCGTCGGCGGCGATGGTGGGGAGGTAAGCGATCAGGGCGCCATCGTCGCCGCCGACCTCCCCGGGCGGTTTGCCGCGCAGGGCGAGGCCGAAGGCGGCGGCGGCCTGCAGCGCATCGCGCTGCCCGGGACGGGCATGGGCGAGCAGGCGCTCGAGAGTGCGCTGGTCCTCTTCTTTGGCGAGGTCGAGGGCGGGCAGCACGCAGACCGCATCGCGGGGCTGCGCCTGCGCCGCCGCCTGCGCCTCGGCAGCCGCGCCGGCGCGGTCGCGCCCGAGGGTGGCGAGCTGGTAGTCACGCAGGTCAGTCACCGCCATCCAGCGGAATACCGCCGAGACCATGGTCCACAGCCCGAAGGCGACCAGCAGGGCGGCGAAGCCACTGAGGATGAAGCCGCTCGTGCGGTAGCCGATGCGCGCGAAGAGCTCGTTCATGGCATATGCGCGAGGCGCCCGTAGATCGCCGCCACCGGCAGCGGCCCGACCGCGAAGCTGTCGCTGGCATGGCGGTCGCTCACCACCCAGACGTGGTGGGCCGGCACGCGGATGCCGGGCAGGTCGGGGAGGTCGAGGTGGTCGCCGTGAGCGTTGGACTTGCCGTTGACCAGCGCGGCGCCCTGCGCCACCCCGATCTCGTCGCCGGAGAGGCCGGCGATCCAGCCGAAGCACAGCGCATGGTCGTCGCGGTTGTCGATGTAGTAGCACACCGCATCGCCGACGCGCAGCTGCGCCGGGGTCACCGTGCGGTCGACGCTGAAGGAGGTGAACTCCTCCAGCCCGGCGATGTCGCTGAAGCTGTTCGGCACCTGCACGTGGGCGAAGTGCCGGACCGCGATCACCACCGCGTAGAGCACCGCCACCAGAACCGCGTAGACCACGAGCTGCCGGACCAGGTCCATGCTAGAGCGTCCGCTCCCGGCGGTCGCGGTGAAGGCGCCGGGGTGCGCTCCGCTTGCGGGCGTATCACCAGCCAGGCGGCGGTCGGCGGTTGCCCCCCCCGCCTGCTGCCCTTAGGGTGACGGACGCCATGCGCGACCCCGCCTTCCCCAGCCATCGCAGCTCGGCACTGTTCGTGGTGCTCTCCGGGCCGAGCGGCGCCGGTAAGAGCACCCTGATGGAGCGCTTCGCGCGCGAGCATGGCGACTTCGTGCGCTGCCTGAGCGTGACCACCCGCCCGCCGCGGGGCGAGGAGCAGAACGGGGTCGACTACCTGTTCGTCTCCGCCGCCGAATTCGAGAGCCGCATCGAGGGCGGCGAACTGCTCGAGCACGCCCAGGTGTTCGGCAAGCACAGCTACGGTACGCCGCGGGATTTCGTCGAGAGCCAGCTCGCGGCGGGGCGCAGCGTGATCAAGGACGTCGACGTCCAGGGCGCCTTCACCATCCGCGGCACCTTCCCCGCCGCCATCCACGTCTTCGTGGTGCCGCCGAGCCAAGTGGAGATCGAGCGCCGCTTGCGCTGCCGCGGCACCGAGAGCCCGGAGGAGATCAAGCGCCGGCTGGCCGAGGCCGAGCGCGAGCTCAGGGTGTGGGACCGCTACGACTACCTGATCATCAACGACGAGATCACGCGCGCGGTGGCTGAGCTCGCCGCCATCGTGCGCGCCGAGCGCCTGCGCGTGCAGCGCTGAGGCTTCACATCACCTCCCAGGACGGCTCCTCGCTATAGCGCACGCGCTCGAGCAGCAGCCCCGCTCCGGGCGCCATGTTGGCGAAGCGCCGCGCGCCCCAGCCGGTATTGATCGCCTCGGCGAAGTCGCTGATGGCGGCACGCCCCTGCGCGACATG
>JAYVMM010000989.1:0-1727 GCA_043758975.1 Planctomycetota bacterium
GGGAACTCCTGCGCCTCTGCGCCAAACGCGGGGGTCAGTTGCCCCGCGGACAAGACATGCTCCGCGCCAACGCCAAGCAGGTGGCCTTATCGTTCAACAAGGCGCTCCGCCGGTGGATTCCTGGTATCGAGAGCCCACCGCTGGTCTATGACCGATCGAGCCGGTCCTACCGGTGCCAGTGTCGCGTCACCAACGCCGATGCTACACTCGTGGCTCTGCCGACCCATGTCCAACGGTGGAGCGACCTGAGCCTCGGCCTGTGCCCCGATGGCCTCCGGGTCGTGGTAGCGGGGACGCAACGCCATGCGACACGGCTGGTCGACGAGGATGACGAGGGCCGGTCCAGGAGCAGGTCCGTGGTGACGGAAGGGGCGATCGAGGACGAACGCACGTTCAGATGGGACGACCTCGGCATGCGCACCGCCCAGGGCACACTGACACCCGCAGGAGCGGCGGCGCAGCGCCTCCTCCAGCAGGACGGGGTGCTGACTGGGCCGAGGACGGATCGGGACCTGCTCGCACTGTGCGCGGAGCTGACGCGGTGCTTCTCAATCGATGATGGATCGCCCCTGGACTACCAGGAACTGGAGCGTGGCGGCAAGTGGATAGCCCGCTTCGAGGTCCTGCTTCCGCTGGGGTAGCTGAACACTGAGGGAGCCGCGTCGGTCATATCCGACCGCTCGTTCTCGGGCCATTTGCACCCTGCCGGGTTACGGCGTTTCATCCGTAAGATCATGAAGCTGCCGAGGATAGGGAACGGCCCTTCGTAGGCCAAGGCGTCGAATAGTGAGATCCGACCGGACAGCGGGATGCGCCTCCCCGCTCTGCACGCCGCGCTTCTGCAGGAAATCCAGGGTCCGACCTATTGGCCCCTCCTGCTGGAGCTGACCTCCCACCACCTGGTCTTCGCCACTCATGACGACTGGAAGACGGTCGCTGACGTGGTCGCTGACCCGTTGACGACCGACGATGCGATCGATGCCGTGCTGCATCCGCTGCTGGTCGCATATGCCATCAGCGCTGCCGTCACCCCGGCGCCCGCCACCGCGACCCAGTGGGCGACCATCCTGACCGCCTGCTGCTTTCGCTGGTTGGTGGCCACCGCGGTGTCGCGGGCTCGGTGGGACCAAGATCCTGATGAGGTATGGCAGGAAACCCAGGTGTGCTTCCTTGCGCTCTGCCGGCGCCTCTGCATCCAGGGTCGGACCCACCGCTTGCGGGCCAAGATCCGGGGCGACCTCCGGCATACGCTCACTGAACGCTTCCAGCCGCGCTGGCGTGCGGCAGCACGGGAGCGCGCAGGCGATCCCGCCGCAATGGTACCGGAAGCCGCGGCAGGGACCGCCCCGCCCAGCCATGAAGACGTCGATGCTGATGAGCGCCTGGAGCACGCGATCGCCACCCTGCGCCGCCAGCATCGGGCTGGGCGCATCACGGCAACCGATGTGCTCATCCTCGTCGGCACCCACCTCTATGGACGCTCGCTGGCCGCCCAGGCCGGTATCCTGGGCATGACGCCGAATGCGGTCGGCCGGCGTCGGCTGCGTGCCCACACTGCCCTGCGCAACCTGACCAGGGGGTGGGAATGAGATCTGATCACCTGATGTCGGTGGTCCCCTATAAGCGAGGTGAGAGTGATCGTGATCCCTGGCCCATCGCCGATCACGATAATTGGCACTCATCGGATGAGGGTCATGTCCTGATGTTTCCCAAACCCGTTTCCGGCC
>JAYVMM010000990.1:0-5808 GCA_043758975.1 Planctomycetota bacterium
GGCGCGCGCCGGCGAGAGCATCGCCGCCGCCGCAAAGGACGTCCTCGAGCAGCTGCGGGAAGGCGGCATCGCTGCCACGCGGCGGTCGCGCGCCCACGGCCTGCCAGTCGAGCCCGGCGCGCAGCTCGAGCAGACGCTGGGCGGTGCCCCGGACCGCCGGCACCCCGCGTCCGCGGTAGCGCCGGCTGAGCAGGTCATGCCCCTGGCCATCGAGCCCAGCCACCCGCCGCGCCAGGCAGGCGCCGATGTCGGGCACCGCGTGCGGGCCCTGGTCGAGCGCCCGCGCGCCCTGGGCGGCGAGGCGCTGGCGCAGCGTATCCGCCGATACGACGGTTCTGGCGATGATCAGCCTCATCTCCTCCGCCAGCTGGGCGTACAGCCACGGCTCGGGCGGGGCGCCATCCTGGTAGGTGGGCAGGGTCGCGCGCACCGCCCGCCACAGCCGCGGCTGGGCGCCAGCCACCTGCGTGCGGCTGGCGACGAACAGCGCGCTGAAGAGCTGCACCGGCTTGGCCCAGGCGGCGATCAGCTGAGCGATGGCGTCGGGCCCGCCGTCGCGGGCATTGCCGAATGCGTCCCCTCCCTCACGCATCGCCTGGTCCTTCCCCGGGGCACGGGCACACCCGGATGGCCCCGTTCTGACCGTGCAGGTTACGCAGGTGGCGAGCCGGACTCAACCTCCACTTCAGCGGGCTGAACCATGAGGGCGGCGAGCCATCGTCGTCCAACGGACCGTGGCGGGTGAGCTGTGGCCCGTGGCGGAGCGGCACGCAGCCGGCACACCACGACGGGCCTACTTTTGCTGCTCGACGGTCGCGCGGTAGGAATTGATGTACACGCGCGAAATGAGGAGACCGTCGCGCCATTCCACCGTTTCATTGACGAAGCCGGCACCGGAGGAGATCTCGCGGCGGGTCAGCTGGCGGTCGCTCAGGGTGAGACGGGCGTCAAAGGCCCCAGCGCCATCGCCGCCGCAGACGACCACCACCACCGCGCCATCGCCTGCCTGCTGATCGAAGCCGATCTGGGTGTCGTAATGGACCTCGGAGAGATCCTGAAAGGCCTCTGGCGGCAGCGGCCACACGGTGCCATCGACGACCAGGCGGATGGCCCTGACCACCTGCGCGGGAGGATCGCCATCCTTGCCCCAGTAATCGGTACGCGTTCCAGCATAGGGCAAGCGATCGACTTCGAGCCGGCAGTGCCGGGCGCCGACCTGGGCCTCGACGGTGAAGGTCGGGAGCTCCTCTCCCACCGCGGCGGTGACGGCTCCCAGGACCAGGATGGTGAGCATGAAGCGGGAGCTCATGCAGGAATCCTTCCGCCAGGTGCCGGCACTATGCGACCGGCGCTGCGCACACGGCACGCTGAATGGTCCCGGATCAAGGTATTTCATGCGAATTTGGCACCGTTCGCAGGCGATCAAGAGCGATCTTTGCATCCGCATTTCCGGAAGCTGCTGCGCGTTCATACCACTTCACCGCCTGGATGACATCGCGGAATTCGCCGTCATTATGCTCATAAATTTCCGCTAGACGATACTGAGCTTCTGACTGTCCCTGCTCGGCGGCTTTGCGAAGCCATACAACTGCTTCGGCTTGATCAACCTTAGGGCCATCGACCATCAACTTCCCGAGATAATATTGTCCGTCTGCATTTCCCCTCATTGCTGCTTTGCGATACCAGACGAGTGCCTGCACACGGTCCTTCTCATAGACTAGTCCGTCTTCATAGCAGTTACCGATACGGCACTCCCCATTTGCATCGCCTTGATCTGCCGCTTTGCGATACCAGCCAACCGCTTTATCAAGGTCAACCACGACGCCTTCGCCATTCTCGAAGCAGACACCAAGGTTTACCTGAGCCGTCGACTCACCAGCCTCGGCAGCTTTAGTCAGCCAATTCACGGCAATCCGCTTGTCCTTTATCACCCCAATACCGTCGAGATAGCAAGATCCCAGCATGCTCTGAGCCTCAGCATTCCCGTGTTGAGCCAATATAGCAATCATGCCTGCGCCACGAGGTGCATCCGTTATCACACCATGTCCATAGATATAACAGCGCGCCAATTCGAGCGCCGCCTTGTCATTGCCCAATGCCATTGCCCGTTCCAGCCATGACACTCCCTGTGCACTATCTGCTGAAATTCCCCGGCCTTCATTCAACATAATCCCAAGATTTAGCATAGCAGGGGCGCAGGGAGTATCGACATTCTCCGCCGCTTTGCGGTACCATTCCGCCGCCTTCCGGAGGTCCTTTTCGATTCCAATTGCATACTCAAAGCACTCTCCCACTGAATTTTGCGCAAAAGAATCGCCATGTTCAGCAGCTTTGCGATACCATGCGTAGCTCTGCTCCAGATTTTTTAATGTGCCAGTACCATAATAGAAGTCTATTCCCAGGTTCACTTCTGAAGCAACATCACCTAGCTGAGCTCCCTGTAGATAGTATCGATGGGCTGACACAGGATCCTTGGGAAACCCCTCGTCGCCATTGGAAGAGATTTGAGCAAGGAAATAAGCGGCTCTTCCGTTGCAGCGTTGAAGAGCAAGTTGAAAGCACGCGATTGCCCCGGGCAGATCCTTTTCAACCCCTTGACCAAGCTGGAGACAACGACCCATCTCAAGGGTCGATTCCCCATTGCCTAACGCAGAGGCACGCGAGAAGCAGGTGTAAGCAGCAGAAGGATCAGCTAACTTCCCTGAACCATTCTGCAAAAGAAGCCCGAGATTCAAAAGCGCTGGGACATAACCGTGATCGGCAGCTTTCTTGTACCATTGCGCCGCCAGATCCGGGGATTTCGTCGTACCCAAGCCATCGGCATAGCAACGGCCGAGGCTGAATTCGCCTTCCTCATCACCAAGATTGGCTGACTTGGTGAACCATCGCATCGCCTCCGCCTTGTCGACCACTCCCACCTCGCCATTCATGAAGAAAATGCCCATGTCTAAACAGGCTCTCGCGTTGCCTGCTTCCGCAGAGCGCCGAATCCAGCTGGCCGCAGTGACGGAATTCTTCTCGACGCCAAATCCCGATTCGTAAGCTAGTCCGATATATAGCTGCGCATCTACCTCGCCATTCTGGGCGGCACGGATGAGCCATTCGCTGGACTGTACAGGATCTGCAGGCATGCCATCACCGATGCGATAAAGCAATCCAACTATTACCTGCGCTGAAGAATTGCCCAGCTTCGCCGATTCCAGGTACCAGTGCGCAGATAGCGTACGGTCACTTGCAACGCCAAGACCTTCGCGATAGCAGTTACCTAATGCAGAGGCGGCGATCAGGCTGCCCTGGTTTGCGGCCTTTTGGAACCATGAAAAGGCAAGCTGTTGATCTTTGACTTGGCCCACACCAGTGGTGCAGGCAGCTGCCATTCGCAATTGCGCCCACCGATCGCCATGTTCGGCTGCCACACGGTATAAAGCCCAAGCCTTGTCTAGGTCTTTTGCGGTTCCGACGCCAAATTCATAACATGTTCCGAGAGCCGCTTGGGCTCTCGGGAAACCCTGGCTTGAAGCCGTGCTAAACCAATGCATGGAAAGTGCCAGATCAGTCTCGACGTCCTCTCCCAAAAAGTAGCGAATACCCATGCGATTCTGCGCTTCGGCAATACCAATATCAGCGTCGCGTCGATCAGCCGCCAAACCTTTACCTGGTTCCTTCTCGAACTGCTCTCGCATTGCCTTTAGCAGAAGTCGCTGACTGTCTTCGGCCTTGCCTTCAGGGAGCACCATGTTCAACGTCGCCAGATTTTCATTCAGTCGCATTGCTGCTTTTGCAATGAGTTCTTTCTCGCCAGACTGCTGCTCATCGCTATTGGAACGGGTGGCTTCCAAGGACTCACGCGCCGTCTCCTGACATCCCGAAAGGATCACTAGTAGGGCGCAGCAAGCGATCAGCGTTCTAAACCTCATGTGTTGAAGCTACAACACCGTGAATTGGCAATCAATCATTCCCCGGCTCGATCGCTACATTCTCCATTACCGCCGAATCACCTCTCCTGCCGGGGGACGCGAAGATATGGAGTGCCGCGCTGGCGGTTCGCCGGCTCCCGGCGGCTGGCTGGCGCGGTGGCTATTTCTTGGCCGGCGCGGGGGCGGCGACGGGCAGGAACAGCTGGCTGGCCGGAACCACCTCCTGCGCCTGCTTGCCGCTCGACCACATCAGCTTGGCGCAGGCGGTGCTGCCTCCCTGGTAGTACTCGATGGTGACGTCGACCTTGTGCCCGGCCTCGAGCGCGATGGTGCCGCTGTCCTCGGTGGGGCCATGGTCGGTCCAGTTGTCGACCAGCTTCTTGCCGCCGACCCACAGGCGGATGCCGTCGTCGGAGACGGTGGTGAAGGTGTAGGTGTCGCTGTAGCGCGGCATGATCTGGCCGCTCCAGCGGATGCAGAAGTTGTAGGCATGCACCGCCGGATCAGGCTGCTCGCCCTCGGCCCAGTCGAAGTCGACAGTCTCATCGGTGCGCGCGACCAGCAGGTCCTTGAACTCGCGGCCTTCGAAGATCTCGGCGTGCAGGCCGCCGCCGAGCTCGCCGGTGGGGACGCGGAAGCGCAGGCGCGAGCCGTCGCGCAGCGGCGTGCCGGTGGGGCTCTTGATCGCCCCCAGCGACAGCAGGTAGTCGGCGCCGAGGTCGAGCGCGCTGGTGGTGAGGGTGGCGGTGCGGCGGTCCTTGCTCAGGCTCACCGCGCTGACGCTGGCGCCGCGGTCGAGTACGTAGTTGGCGGCGGCCTCGGCGCTCTCCTTCTCGACCGGGCCGGCGAAGGCGACCGCGACCTTGGTCGGCGCCAGGGCGGTGGCCGCCAACAGCCCTGGCGGCAGGCGCGAGACCAGGCCCTCGATCGGCTTGCCGTTGTTGTCGGCGACGCGGCAGCAGAGCTGGGGCGCGCCCTCGTCGGCAACGGCCTTGATCAGGATCTCGTTGAGGCCCTTGTTGA
This sequence comes from Planctomycetota bacterium, assembly GCA_043758975.1. Classification (GTDB taxonomy): domain Bacteria; phylum Planctomycetota; class UBA11346; order UBA11346; family UBA11346; genus BOG-1363. Next base: position 4,941 of record JAYVMM010000990.1, read on the forward strand.
GCTTGCACGGCACGGCGAAGGCGTCGCGCTGGAGGTTGCGGTCGCCGATCAGCTCATTGCCCACGCGCTTGCCGTTGACCCACACCAGGCACTCGCCGCGGATGCCGATGAGCAGCACCGCCTCGGCGCTGGCAAGCGCCTCGAAGCGGGTGCAGGCGTAGGCGACCGGGTGGCGGAGGCGCTCGTGCTCCTTGGACTTGAGCGCGATCTTCAGCACGTTGGCTTCGCCGTTGAGGTTGACCATATTGGTGTGCATGTCCTGCCAGTGCAGCTCGTCGCCGCGCTGGTTGGCGTAGCGCGCGTCGAGGTCGATCTCGCCACGCTCGGGCGCGAGCACCTCGAGCAGGCCGTGCGCGCCCTTCTGCGAGTCGAACCAGCCGAGCAGCTTCCACTCGGCGATGCCGGGGCTGAACCAGCCGTAGAACTCCCGGCGCAGCTCGCGCACGAGCTTGGCCTCGTTCATCAGCGCCTCGCAGCGCGCCACCGCCGCCGCGCGCTTGGGCGGCGGCTTCTCGTTGCTCCAGTCCTCGAGCATGGCGCGCACGAAGTTCAGCACCTGGACCGCCTGCGGGTTGCCGGGGTCGAGATTGAGGAAGCCGCGGTACATCGCGATCACCGCCTCGCTGCGCTCCGCCGGCTGCAGGGTATTGAACTGGCCCTCGGCCTCGCGCAGCAGGGGGAAGGCCTCCTCGCTCTCGGCGATCAGCTTGGCTGCCTGCTCGTAGGTCTTCAGCTTCTCCTTGTCGGGCGCCGCCGGCGGCGGCAGGCGCAGGTCGATGGCGAAGGCGCCGTCGCGCAGGGTGGCGCCTCCGTCACCGGCCTGATAGCCGATGGTGTGGCTCTTCTTGCCGTCCTGCTGCACCTTGTC
>JAYVMM010000991.1:0-2291 GCA_043758975.1 Planctomycetota bacterium
GGAGGAGCCGGCGGCGGCGCTTTTCGCGCGCAACCTCATCGCCTACGCCGCATCCTGGCAGCCGGTGCCGCACCGCCGCGCGCTCTACCTCGGCGAGGAGGCGGGCGCGCGCCACCTCGCCGCCGCCGGCATCGCGGCGGCGGCCTACGCCGGCGGCGCACCCGCCGCCGACCAGGTCCTGGTGGTCGGTCCGGGCAGCGCCAAGGCCCTCGCCGGCAATGCCGCCTCCATCCAGGCCTGGCTCGCTGGCGGCGGGCACATGCTCGCGGTCGGGCTCGACCAGGCCGAGGCCAATACCCTGCTGGCGCAGCCGGTGGTGATGAAGCGCGCCGAGCACATCAATGCCAGCTTCCCGATCTGCGCCTGGCGGTCGCCATTCGCCGGGGTGGGGCCGGCCGATGTGCACAACCGCGATCCGCGTGAGCTGCCGCTGCTCTCCGGAGGCGCCGACGCCCTCGGCGGCGGCGTCCTCGCCAGCCTGCCCGGCGGTGCGGTGGTGTTCTGCCAGCTCGCGCCCTGGAGCTTCGACTACAAGAAGCAGTACAACCTCAAACGCACCTACCGCCGCGCGTCCTTCCTGCTCACCCGAGTGCTCGCCAACCTCGGCGTCGCCGGCGCCACTCCGCTGCTCGAGCGCATCCATGCCCCGCCCAGCGACCCGACCAAGGACCAGCGCTGGCTGAGCGGCTTCTACCTCGATGCGCCCGAGGAGATGGACGATCCCTACCGTTTCTTCGGCTGGTGAAACGGCGAACCGGAACGCACGCGCGAGGCGCGAGGAGGGGCCCCATGCGGCAACGCCGCTAGAAGCGGTAGCCGAAGCCGATCGCGGGCGAGACGCCGCTCTCATCGATGGTGAGATGATCGGATCCGAGGCCGTTGTTGATGAGGTTGAATTGGATATTGGCCGCCGCATGCGCGCCGTAATAGGCGATCATGACGTGGGCCTGGAAATTGTTGTTGCGGGAGGTGTAGATGAACCACACCCGACCGCCGAATTCGCGGTACACGCCGTGCCCGCTCTCCTCATGCGAGATGGTGCTGCCCCCGGCCACGATATCGCTGTCGGAGATCGTGGCCGTGCCCACGCCGGCGAAGGGGCCGATCTCGATGTGAAAATTGGGCGTCAGCGGGTAGGCATAGGAGAGCGAGATGTCGGCGCCCAGCGCGTTGAGCTTGACCGGACCGGTCAGGCCGAAGCGCGCATTCACATTGTTGCGGTCGCCGCTCTGCTGGGCATCCACGATGCCCAGACCCACCACCAGGGTGCCGTATCCGGTATTGGCAGTGATGGCCTTGTAGATGCCGAGGTCGACGCGAATGCCAAGGCCGAGGCTGCCCAGGTTCTGATTCGCGGAGAAGCCGGATTGAGTCGCAAGTCCCTCCTGTACCGGTCGAGTCACCGGCACCACGCCAACGTCCAGGCGCACGTCATTGAACACATCGAAAGGGTCGTCGACTGCCGCCAATGGCGCGCAAAGGCTTGCGGTGAAAGCAGCTATCAGGCCGGGTCCGGATTTATGCATGTCTCGATCCTGCCGCTACGAGGTGGTGCGGCAGGTATAACCACCTGAAAATAAGTATCTAGTCCCAGAATGGTGATGCGCCGAGAGGCCACCATTCCAGCAGCCGGCCTGGCGAGCGCTTGCTCCGCTGCCGTTGGCGCGCAGGGGGGGGCCACGCGGGCGCCGACCAAGCGGCCTAAGCCGGGCGCGACGGGCGGAGGTCGGGCAGGAACGCGGTGCACAGCCCGAGCAGCGGCAGGTAGGAGCACAGCGCGAAGACCGCTTCGATGCCGATGCGGTCCGCGAGCTGGCCCAGCGCCGCCGCGGCGATGCCGGCGATGCCGAAGGCGGCGCCGAAGAACAGGCCCGAGACCAGCCCGACCCGGCCCGGGACCAGCTCCTGGGCGAACACCAGGATGGCGGAGAAGGCCGAGGCCAGGATCAGGCCGATCGCAACCGCCAGCGCCTCGGTGGTGGCGAGATCGGCATAGGGCAGCGCGATGGTGAAGGGCGCGACCCCGAGGATCGAGCACCAGATCACCCGCTTGCGCCCGATGCGGTCGCCGATGGAGCCGCCGATGAGGGTGCCGGCGGCCACCGCGAAGAGGAAGACGGCGAGCTGGAGCTGCGCCGCCTCGGCGCCGAGGTGGAAGCGCGCCATCAGGTAGAAGGCGTAGTAGTTGACCAGGCTGGCGAGGTAGACGTACTTGGAGAACACCAAAAGGGTGAGCACCGCCAGCGCCCAGCCCACGCGCGTGCCCGTCACCCCGGCCGCGCCGGGCGCCG
>JAYVMM010000992.1:0-5590 GCA_043758975.1 Planctomycetota bacterium
CAAATCGCCGAAGAACATGCAGGCCGAGACGAAGGTCATCAGGTAGCCCACCGTGGTCAGGTAGTTGGAGAAGCGGAAGTCGGCGTAGTACACCGCCACCCGCCGCGGCATGCCATTGGCGCCGCTGATGTGCATGGCAAAGAAGGCGATGAAGACGCCGATAAACATCAGCCAGAACACCCACTTGCCGAGCTTTTCGCTGAGGAAATGGCCGGACATCTTCGGCCACCAGAAGTAGGTCATCGAGAATAGCAGCATGACCGAACCGCCGACCAGCACCATGTGGAAGTGGCCGACCACGAAGTAGGTGTTGTTGAGCGAGTAGTCGACCGCGGTGAGGGCGAGGATCAGCCCGCCGAAGCCGCCGAGCACGAACAGGCAAATGAAGCCGCAGGCGAACATCATCGACACCGTCATGCGGATGGTGCCGCCCCACATGGTGGCCAACCAGGAGAACACCTTGATGCCGGTGGGCACGCCGATCGCCAATGAGGCGACCTGGAAGTAGTACTCCAGCCACATCGGCATGCCGACCACGAACATGTGGTGCGCCCATACCACGAAGCCGAGCAGGGTGATGCTGCCGACGGCGAGCACCATGCCGAGGTAGCCGAACACGCGTTTGTGCGAGAAGGCGCCGATGACATGGCTGATGCCGCCGAAGCCGGGCAGGATCATGATGTAGACCGCCGGGTGGCTGTAGAACCAGAAGATGTGCTGGTAGAGGATGGGGTCGCCGCCCTGCGAAGCGACGGTGAAGGTGGTGTTGAAGTTGCGGTCGAGCAGTACCATGGTCACCGCCGCCGCCAGCACCGGGGTGGCGACCAGGGCCATGATCGAGACGAACAACGTCGCCCAGGCGAACAGCGGCAGCTGGCTCCACTTCATGACCTTGAGGCTGGCGATGGTGACGATGAAGTTGATCGCCGCCAAGATCGAGCTCACACCCGCGAGGTGCACGCCCATCACCCACATGTCCTGCCCGGGCTTGGCGCCATGGCCAAGCAGGGAGAGCGGCGGATAGGCGGTCCAGCCCGAGGCCGCGGCGCCGCCCTGGACGAAGAAGCTCGAGAGCATGAGCAGGGCGGCCGGCAGCAGCAGCCAGAAGCCGAAGGCGTTCATCTTGGGGAAGGCCATGTCGCGCGCGCCCACCATCAGCGGCACGACGTAGTTCATGAAGGCGATGAAGCCGGGGATGATGGTGAAGAAGATCATCACCGAGGCGTGCATGGTCACCATTTGGTTGAAGCGGTCCTGGTCGCCGAAGATGCCCCCGCCGTTGCTGAACAGGCTGAAGGGCTCGGCGGCGCCCGCGATGTGGGCGGCCTGCAGGATCTCGATCACCGAGCCCGGGGTGGCGAGCTGGAAGCGGATCAGGCCGGCCATCGCGCCGCCGATGATGCCCATGGTGACGGTGAACCAGAAGTACATGATGCCGATCTTCTTGTGATCGACCGTGGTCAGCCAATCCATCACGCCGGCATAGCGCTTGATCTCGAGGGTGGGCATGGGGGCGACTGCGGACCGTTCCATTGACGATTTCCTAGCGCAGGGCGGTGGCGGGCATGACGGCGGGCAGCTCGGCGAGCGGCTTGGCGAGCTCGGGCAAATGGCCGTCGACCAGCTTGCGCCGGGCGCGGGTCGCCTCCTGGTACTGCTGGTCGAGCGCCTTGTCCTCCGCCGCCGGGCTGACGATCCCCACCTGGCGGGCGATGGTCGAGCCCTTGGGCGGCAATGCACGCTGCAAGGCGGCGTAGTTGGACGCCATCCAGTAGCTCAGCGCGTATTGCCGCTCGCGGCTGGCGCCTTTGGAGAGGTAGTCGGCGACCGCCTTGGCCAGCGCCTTGTCGTCGGGCGCTGCGCCGCTGGACGGCTGCAGGGCGTTCCACACCTTGACCGCGTCGTCACGGTGACGAAGCAGGGTGATGTAGCGATCGAACTCGTCGCGCTCGACCACCACCGCGCTGATCACCATGTTGCCGTGCTTGTCACCGCACAGCTCGACGCACTGGCCCTTGAACACCCCGAGGGTGTCGGGGGTGAACCACACATTGGTGTAGCGTCCGATGATGGCGCTCTTCTTGACCCCGAAGGCCGGCACCCACCAGGCATGGGTGACGTCCTGCGAGGTGAGGTTGAAGGATACCGAGCGGCCCTTGGTCAGCAGCAGCGGCTCTTGCAGCTGGTTGACCGGATCAAGGCTGACCTGCAGGCATTCCTTTTCGTCGGCATTGGGGTCCTTGTAGTAGCGCTTGTACTCGTACATCCAGGCGAACTGCTTGCCGGTGACGGTCACCACCTGGAGATCGCGGATGTCCTTGGCCGGGGCGTCCATGAAGTCGAGCACGTAGTAGGTCGGGATGCTGACAATCAGCACCGCGAGGAAGGGGATGGCGGTCCAGATCACCTCGAGCTTGTGGTTGCCGACGAAGGTCGCCGGCTTGCGCCCGTCGCCGCGGTCCTTGAACTTGACGATCACCAGGATCAGCAGCACCTGCGGCAGGATGAGGAAGGGCAGGAAGACGATGGCGCTGAACCAAGTCGCTCCCAGCACCTGGCGCGCGACCTCGCTCGCGGGCTCGAGGAACAGGCTGCGCCCGCCATGCACCGGGATGCCCTCGTCATTGAGGCTGTAGATGTCGGGGTTGAACAGCGCCACATCGGCGTCGATGCGCGCGGCGGTGGTGGCGGCGATGATAGTTGCGGGGCCCGGCGCGCTTGCGGCAGCCGGGGCCTTGGCGGGCGCCGGTGCCGCCGCCGGTGCCTTGGGCGGCGCCGCGGCGGCTTCGCCCGCGTACAGGCTAGCGCCGCTCAGAGCCGCCGCACAGAGCAGCGCGCACAGTGACAGCAGGCGGAGCATCTATTTGCCTCCCGGAGTCTTGAGGAACTGGAAGAGGGCGACCAGCTGATCCTCGGGCAACAGGCTGAAATGCGGGCGCAGGGCACCGCTGCCGTCGGAGCCGGCGAGCAGGGCGAGGAAGCGGGCGCGGCTGTCCGCCGCCACCGTGACTTGAAGCTGCTCGACCAGGCCCATGCGCTCGTGCGCCATGCCGATGAGATGCTGCAGGTCGTCGGCCAAGCCCACGCGCGCGCCGGCCTCGCGGCGCGCCTGCTCGAGCCAGGCGGTGACCCTGGCCGCGCGCGCGGCCTCCTCCTCGCTGATGGCGGCGAGCAGCGGCAGCAGCGGGGCCTTGATCTCGATCTGGTCGCGCGCCACCGGTTCGGCCGCCAGCGCGGTGCCGGGCGGCGGAATCTGGCGCAGCACCGCCTCGGGGTCCTTGGCCAGGTAGTTCTTGGCGTTATCGACCTTGACCATGGTCTCGCGCACGTAATGCACCACCGCGTAGCGGTCGGCTGGACTGAGCGAGGGGAAGGCGGGCATGCTGCCGAAACCACGGCTCACCACCACGTAGAGCCCATAGGGACCGCCGCCGAGCGGCCCCTTGAAGGCGTCCTTGCGGAAGTTGCGCGGCGGGGTGCCGGCGACCGAGGGCGGGTTGTCGCCGGTGGTGCCATGGCAGCTGGCGCAGTTCTTGGCATAGACCAGCTGACCGCGCTCAAGCACTTCGGGCGAACGGTCGGCCCCGAGCTTGGCGTGGTCGGGCTCCATCGCCTTACCCGTGTGCGCGGCGAGCGGGATCATCTCGCCGCGCCGTCCCTCGACCCGCCCGGCGGCGAGGAAGTGGAAGAACCACCACACCAGGGAGAGGCTGGCGAAGAGCAGGCACGCCGTCCACAGCAGCGGATGGGTCAGCTCCACCGGATCGGGGGCAGCGTGCGCGTGCGCGTCATCGTGGGAGGAGGACATTAGTGGAGATGCTCCGCATTGATGATGGCCTGCAGGCGGGGATCGCCCGCCGCCACCAAGCCATGCTTGCGCCAGAAGCCGAGGGCGAGGAGCAGGAAGGCGCCCACGAAACCGGCGCCGATGAGCAGGGCGGAGAGGTTCCAGAAGGGGCGGAAATGGTTGGGCGAGAAGGCCGGCATGATGATCCACGACCAGTCGATCCAGTTGCCGAGCAGGACCGCCGCCGACACCGCAACCAGCGCTGCCGGGCGCGCGCGCATGCTCTGGCTCATCAGCGCGCCGAACGGCACCAGGAAGCGCAGCGCCGCCTCGAGCACGTAGCTCTGGCCGTAGCCGTGCTGGAAGCGCTTGACGAAGAAGATGGTCTCCTCGTCGAGATTGGCGTAGTAGACCACCAGGAACTGGGCGAAGCCGATGTAGGCGCAGAAGCAGGCCCAGGCCACCATCCAGGTGCCGAGGTCGCGCAGGGTGTGCTCGCGCAGCACCGCATGGAGCGGCCCGGCTCGCAGCCACACCGCGATGATGATCAGCACCGCGAGGAAGGTCTGCACGGCGCTGGTGAAGCAGTAGATCCCCCACATCGTCGAGACCCAGCGCGAGTTGAGCGCCATCAGCATGTCCCAGCAGAAGAGCGTGAAGGTGAGGGCGAAGACCAGCAGGAACACCGTGCTCAGGCGGAGATGGCGGGCCTGGATGTCGGCGCCGCCATCCTGGCGCAGGCTCAGGCGCACCAGCTCGGAGCGGAAGTACATCCACAGCAGCACGCTCACTCCGGTGGTGGCGATCCAGCGCGGCGCGCTCATCCACGCCTGCGGGGTGACCAGGTCATGGCTCTCGGCATGGGGGTGGAACAGCGCATCGTGCTCGGAGCCGGAGAGATAGATCCAGTCGTAGAGGTAGGGCCCGCCGAACAGCGCCACCGCGAAGAAGGCGACCAGGGTCAGCGGCAGGCCGGCGGTGAGGCCCTCGATCAGGCGGCGCAGCGGGGTGATCCACTGCCCGCCGCACAAGCTGTGCACGGCGATGAAGAACAGTCCGCCCAGGGCGATCCAGGTCGGCACCAGCATGCCCTGCAGCAGGCCCGACCAGGCGAGCTCGGCCTTGCCGGCGAGCAGCAGGCCGGCGAAGGTGGCGAGGCCGATGAGCACCATCGCCGCAGCGGCGGCGCGCAGCCGGGCTCCGCCCGTGGCCGGAATGACTACCTGCATGGTGGGGGACGGCACGGTCTCACTTCTCCGGAAAGGTGGGCGTGACATATTCGGGCACCGGCTTCGGCGGCGGCTCGAATTCGGCGGCATCGCCGGCATGCTTGATCAGTTCGAGGTCCTTCTTCTTCTGCGCGCTGATGGCGCGCGCGGTCTCAAGCTCGGCCTTGGCGTAGGGGTCGGCGGCGTGCGCACCGCCTTCGGCCATCTCGCTCTCGAGCTTGGACAGCCGGGCCTCGGCGTCGCTGAGCGCAAGGGTTGAGCGCGACAGGGCGCGCACGTAGAGGATCACCGCCCAGCGGTCGTCCGGCAGCAGCTGGGCGCGCAGGTTGCCCATGCGGTTGCGCCCCAGGGTGATGATGTGGTAGATCTCGCCATCGCTGAGGGCGGCGACATTGGTGCCGTTGAGCGAGGGCACCCCGGTGAAGCGCTCGGGGCGCTCCTTGGTCGGCGCCACCAGGCCGTTGGCGGCATTGCCGTCAAGGCCGTGGCAGGTGGCGCAGAAGGTGGTGAAGGTGCGCTGGCCGCGCTTGAGCACGGCAGCGTTCGGCCCCAGCGGGTTGACCAGCTGGCGGGC
>JAYVMM010000993.1:0-12563 GCA_043758975.1 Planctomycetota bacterium
CCTGAGCGCCGGCTCGGTGCTGCAGCACTCGCACCTGATCTTCACCCGCGCTTCGCTCGACGCGCTGGTCAACGAGGTCAAGAGCCAGAAGGACAGCGCATGAACCCCTACGAGATCATCCGCCGTCCGCACGTCTCCGAGAAGACGGTGCATTTGCAGAACAAGATCGGCTCCTACACCTTCGACGTGCACCCGCACGCCAACAAGGTGCAGATCAAGGAGGCGATCAAATCGCTGTGGAAAGTCGACGTGGTCGCGGTCAACACCATGAACGTGCGCGGCAAGCCGCGCCGCATGCGCAACACCAAGCAGCAGGGCGTCACCGCCGCGTGGAAGAAGGCGATCGTGCGCCTAGCCTCCGGCCAGAAGATCGAGGGAGTCTGACATGGGCTACCGCAAACTGCATTCGTCGAGCCCGGGTGCGCGCTTCGCCACCATCCCCGACTTCGCCGAAGTCACCAAGGGCAAGCCGGAGAAGACCCTCCTGCTCAAGCTCAAGTACCATGCCGGGCACAACAGCCAGGGCCGCATCACCTGCTGGCACAAGGGCGATCGCCATGCCCGCCAGTACCGCGTGATCGACTTCAAGCGCGCCAAGCTCGATCTCGCCGGCGTGGTGGCGGCGATCGAGTACGATCCCAACCGCAACTGCCGCATCGCCCTGATCCAGTACGGCAACGGCGAGAAGGGCTACATCCTCGCCGCCAAGGACCTCGTGGTTGGCGCCAAGGTCACCAGCTTCTCCGCAGCCGGCGAACCCAATATCGGCAACGCGATGGAGCTGCGCTACATCCCACAGGGCCTCAACGTGCATAACGTCGAGCTCCAGCCGGGCAGGGGCGGCCAGCTCGCGCGTGCCGCCGGCACCTTCGCCCGCCTGATGGCGATCGATGGCGAGTTCGCCATCCTCGCCCTGCCCTCGGGCGAGCTGCGCCGCGTCACCGCACGCGCGCGCGCCACCATCGGCGAAATCGGCAATGCCGACGCCAACGTGCGCAACATCGGCAAGGCCGGGCGCAACCGCTGGAAGGGCATCCGCCCGACCGTGCGCGGCAACGCCATGAACCCGGTCGCGCATCCGCTCGGTGGTGGTGAAGGCCATACCAACGGTGGACGCCAGCATTGCACGCCGTGGGGCGTGGTCGAGGGCACCAAGACGCGGCGCAAGAAGAACCGTAACAACGTGTTCATCATCCGCCGCCGCGACGGCAAGACTCTGAACGCGCAGAACAGGACCAGCACATGAGCCGCAGTTCCCGCAAAGGTCCCTACCTCGACATCAAGCTGATCGGCAAGGTCGAGAAGCAGAAGCAGTCCGGCGCTCGCCAGCCGATCAAGACCTGGTCGCGCGCCTGCACCGTGGTGCCCGACTTCATCGGCCACACCTTCTCGGTGCACAACGGCAAGACTTTCATCCAGGTGTTCATCACCGACAACATGGTCGGGCACAAGCTTGGCGAATTCGCGGTGACGCGGACCTTCCGCGGTCACGGCGGCACCAAGAAGGAAGCCGCTCCGGCGGTAGGAGCCTAAATCATGGCAAACATCACTTTCCGGGCCCTGCAGCGCAACGCGCGCATCAGCCCCACCAAGGTCCGCCCCTCGGCGGCGCTCATCCGCGGCAAGCGCGTAGAAGAGGCGCTCAACCTGCTGCGCTTCCAGGCGCGGCGTGGCTCGGCGGTGGTGCGCAAGGTGCTCGAGAGCGCGGTCGCCAACGCCGAGAGCGTGGGCGGGGTCGACCCCATGGAGCTGACGGTGACCGACGCGCGCGTCGACGCCGGCTTCACCATCCGCCGCTTCCGCTGCGCGGCGCGCGGGCGCGCGGCAGCGCGCGCCAAGAAGTGCAGCCACGTCACCATCGCGGTCGCCAAGATCTGAGCGGACGAAGGAATCTCCTATGGGCCACAAGATCAATCCTCTCGGCTTCCGCATCGGCATCACCGAGCCCCACCGCTCGGTGTGGTTCGCCAAGGGCCGGCGCTACAGCCAGCTGGTGGTGCAGGACCACAAGATCCGCGAGTACCTCAAGAACCGCTTCGTTTCCGCCGCGGTGGAGAAGATCCTCATCGAGCGCAAGGCCGACCGCATGGTCATCACCCTGCACGCCGGGCGCCCGGGTGTGATCATCGGCAAGCGCGGCGCCGAGATCGACGCGCTGACCAAGACCCTCGAGGACATCGCCGGGCAGAGCGTCAAGGTCAACATCCAGGAAGTGCGTAAACCGGACGTCTGCGCCCAGCTGGTGGCCGAGAACGTCGCCGAGCAGCTGGTGCGCCGCGGCTCCTTCCGCCGCGCCATGAAGCGCGCGGTTGAGAACGCCATGCGCGAGGGCGCCAAGGGCTGCAACGTCAAGATTTCCGGGCGACTCGGCGGCGCCGAGATCGCGCGCGTCGAGAACGACATGCAGGGCAGCGTGCCGCTCAACAGCCTCAACACCCGCATCGACTACGGCTACGCCGTGGCCAAGACCGGGTACGGCGTGATCGGCGTGCGCGTGTGGATCAACCACGGCAAGTACACCGACATCCAGAAGAAGCAGGAAGCGTAAGCCATGCCCCTTCTCCCCTCACGCACCAAATACCGCAAGCCGCACACCCGCGGCTACCGCCTGAACCATGTCGCTACCCGTGGCAACAGCCTGGCCTTCGGCGATTTCGGCATCCAGGCGCTGGAGAGCGGCAAGATCACAGCCCGCCAGCTCGAGGCCGCGCGCGTCGCCGCCGGCCACTACCTCGGGCGCGTCGGCAAGATGTGGATCCGCATCTTCCCGCACATCCCGGTGACCAAGCACCCGGCCGAGAGCCGCATGGGCTCGGGCAAGGGCGAGGTCGACTACTGGTGCCAGCATGTCGACAAGGGCACCGTGATCTTCGAGTTCGCCGGCGTCACCGAGGACCAGGCGCGCGAGACCCTGCGCCGCCAGTCCTTCAAGCTCCCGCTCAAGACGCGCATGATCAAGCGCGAAGCCCTCATCGCCTGAATGGCACGGACCACACCATGAAGACCTCAGCGAAGAACGATCTGCGCGGCAAGACGCCCGACGACCTCAAGGCCTTGGCCAAGGCCGCGCGCGACACCATGTTCAATGCGCGCATCTCCAAGTCGGTCGAAGGCAAGGCCATCGGCATCAGCTATCGCGATCTGCGCCGCCAGGTTGCGCGCATCGAGACCATCCTCACCGAGAAGACCCGTGCGGCCAAGGCAGGAGCCAAGTGATGACCATTACCGACAACGCCGAGACCCTCGACCGTGGCGACCGCAAGCGCGTGATCGGCGTGGTGGTGTCCGACAAGATGACCAAGACCCGCGTGGTCGCGGTCACCGAGCACTATAAGCACGCCCAGTACGGCAAGTACCTCAAGCGCACGCAGAAGTTCCACGCCCACGACGAGAAGAACGAGGCCAAGCTCGGCGACAAGGTGCTGATCATCGAGACGCGTCCGCTGTCCAAGACCAAGCGCTGGCGCCTGATGCAGGTGCTCGATCGCGCGGTCTGAGCCCGCTTCCAGCCGCCTCCAGCCACGCTTTGTACCACGCCAAGCGCAGAGAGCCACAAGAGAGCACAACATGATCCAAATGCAGACCTGGTTGGATGTCGCCGACAACAGCGGCGCGAAGAAGGCGATGTGCATCAAGGTGCTCGGCGGCAGCCACCGCCGCTACGCCCATGTCGGCGACATCATCGTGGTGGCGATCAAGAAGGCCATCCCGACCTCTGAGATCAAGCAGAAGACCGTGTGCAAGGCGGTCATCGTGCGCACCGCGGCGCCGATCCGGCGCGAAGACGGCAGCTACGTGCGCTTCGACCACAATGCGGTGGTGCTCCTCGACAAGGAGGAGAACCCGGTCGGCACGCGCGTGTTCGGCCCGGTCGCACGCGAGCTGCGCTCGCGCAACTTCATGAAGATCGTCTCCCTCGCCCCCGAAGTCGTCTGAGGACGCGGAACCAGCCATGGCCAGCAAAGTCAAACTCCCCCGTCCGATCAAGGCACCCAAGGTGCATGTGCGCACCGGCGACAAGGTGGTGGTGCTCAGCGGCGAGAACCGCGGCAAGACCGGCACCGTGATCAAGGTCTTCCCGCGAGAACAGCGCGCCCTGGTCGAGGGCGACGCCGCGGTGTACGACACCCGCCACATCAAGGCCAACCCCCAGGCCGGGGTCGAGGGCGGACGCATCAAGCGCCTGCGCCCTCTGCACGTCGCCAAGCTCGCCCTGGTCGACCCGGCCAGCGGCAAGGCGGTCAAGGTCAAGCACGAGCGCACCGAGCACGGCCTGGTGCGGGTCGCCAAGAAGACGGGCCACCGCTTCCCGGTCTCGGCGAAGTGATCCCGGTCTGAACCCGCCCACCAGAATCGCATCCAGAAGCCCAAAAGAGAAGCCATGAGCGCAACCGCAACGCTGCAGAAAACCACCCGCGCACTGTTCATCGAGCAGCTGCCCGGGCTCCTCGCCAAGCACGGCATCACCAACCATATGGCCGGCCCGCGCATCGACAAGATCTCGCTCAACATGGGCGTCGGGCGCGCGATCGCCGATGGCCAGATCCTCAACGTGGTGAGCGAGCATCTCAGCCTGCTCGCCGGCCAGAAGTCGACCATCACCAAGGCCAAGAAGGCGGTCGCCAACTTCCGCAGCCGCATCGGGGTCAAGATCGGCGCCCGCGTCACCCTGCGCGGCGAGCGCATGTGGTCGTTCCTCGACCGCCTGATCAACCTCGCCATCCCGCGCATCAAGGACTTCCGCGGCCTCAACCCCAAGGGCTTCGACGGGCGCGGAAACTACAACCTCGGTCTGCGCGAGCAGGCGCTCTTCCACGAGATCCAGCTCGACAAGCTTGAGCACAACCAGGGCCTCAACATCACCATTTGCATCTCCAACAGCACCGACGAGATCTCCTTCGACCTGCTCAGGTCCCTGCACATGCCCTTCCGCGATCCCGCCGTCGCCGCGACCGCCAAGTAAGCCCCCGGCCTCCCGCGCCACGCACCCCGCCTCCCGCAAGGACCTCCCATGGCCAAGACCAGCCTGAAATGCAAGAATCAGCAGCGCCTCAAGCTGATCGACAAGTTCAAGAGCCAGCGCAAGGCGCTGCGCGACCGCAGCAAGGACCTCAAGCTCACGCTCGAGGAGCGCATGGAGGCGCGCGCCGCGCTCAGCATGCTGCCGCCCAACGGCTCGCCCACCCGCCACCGCAACCGCTGCCAGCTGACCGGGCGCTCGCGCGCCTACCTGCGCAAGTTCGGCGTCTGCCGCAACGCCCTGCGCCTGCTCGCCCACCAGGGCGTGCTGCCTGGCGTAACCAAGGCCTCCTGGTGAGTCCGCGGATTCCCCGCGACCCCCGTCTGTCCCCGTAGCACCCTCCGGATGAGACCATGAGCTGCACCGACCCCATCGCCGACATGCTGACTGTGATCCGCAACGGCCTCGCCGCCGGCAAGACCACCGTCACGTTCAAGCACTCCCACATCAAGGTGGGCCTGCTCAACGTGCTGAAGACCGAGGGCTACATCGGCCAGTTTGATGTGCTTGAGACCAAGCCGGCACGCTCGATCAAGGTCGCGCTCAAGTACGGCCCCGCCGGCGAGGCGGTGATCCAGGAGCTGCGCCGGGTGTCGACCGCGGGCAAGCGCGAGTACGCCGGGCGCAAGGACCTCAAGCCGATCATCCGCGGCTTCGGCATCACCATCGTCTCCACCTCGCGTGGCATCCTCTCCGACCGCGACTGCCGCAAGCAGAAGCTCGGCGGCGAGGTGCTGTGCGTGGTCAAGTGACCGCGCCCCAGCACGCATCAGTACCTAGCAGCACGACCAGTCCAGCAGTAGCGCACGAGTCAGCCAGGAAGGACCCATCATGAGCCGCATCGGTAAGGCCGCCGTAGAATTCCCCAAAGGCGTCGAGATCAAGGTCGACGACACCGCCGTCGTCGCCAAGGGCCCCAAGGGCTCGGTGCGCATCCCGCTCGCGGGCGGCATCAGCGCCAAGCTTGAGGGCAACAAGGTCCACGTCGAGCGCGCCGAGGACACCAAGCTCTTGCGCGCCATGCACGGCACCACCCGCGCGCTGATCAACAACGCGGTCGAAGGCGTGACCAAAGGCTTCAGCAAGAAGCTCGAGATCGTCGGCGTCGGCTACAAGGCGGTGCTCAAGGGCAAGCAGCTCTCGCTCGACGTCGGCTTCGCCAACACCCTGACCGTGACCATCCCCGACGGCATCACCCTCAACCTGCCCGATCCCAACCACGTCGAAGTGGTCGGCATCGACAAGCAGCTGGTCGGCCAGGTCGCCGCCGACATCCGCGCGTCGCGCCGCCCCGAGCCCTACAAAGGCAAGGGCGTGCGCTACATCGACGAAGTGGTGCGGCGCAAGGCCGGCAAGGCGACCACCGCCACCGCCAAAAAGTGATGATCCGCCCCTCGCCCGCCTGATACCCGACTACCCGCCCGCCAGCAGAGAGCCCCTGTCATGGACAAGAACAAAGCCAAGTGGTCTGCGCTGCAGACCAAGAAGCTCCGCATCCGCAAGCGCGTCGCCGGCACCGCCGCGCGCCCACGCCTGTCGGTCTACCGCAGCGAGCAGCACATCTACGGGCAGATCATCGACGATCTCAAGGGCCACACCCTGATCGCGGTCAGCACCGTCAACGAGGACATCAAAGACAAGGTCAAGGACCTCAAGCCGCTCGAGGCGGCCAAGGTGGTGGGCGAGGCGCTCGCGGCCAAGGCCGTCGCCGCCGGGGTCTCCCAGGTGGTGTTCGACCGCAACGGGCGGCAATACGGCGGTCGCCTGCGGGCGCTCGCCGACGCCGCGCGCGCTAAAGGCTTGCAGTTCTGAGTGCTTGCAATCTAGAACCTGGAAATACAGTTCTTCCCCCCTCGATCACACGTCCAGACCGTCGCACTCGTGATGGTCTTTCATCAGTAAGGACTTGAGTTTATGGCGAGACTCGGAAAAGGCGGCCCGCCCGGCGGCGCAGCCCATGGCACCAAGCCTGGCGACCCCAATCAGCCGCAGGATGCCCGTGGCCGGCGCGACCGCGGTCCAGCGCAGGCGCGCGAGCCGCGCAGCAAGCTCTACAGCGAGGACGTGGTCAAGATCAACCGCTGCGCCAAGGTGGTGAAGGGCGGCAAGCGCTTCAGCTTCGCCGCCTTCGTCGTCCTCGGCGACGGCAAGGGCAAGGTCGGCTTCGGCAAGGGCAAGGCCAAGGAAGTGGCGAGTTCGATCGACAAGGCGGTGCGCGACGGCGAGAAGGTGGTCAAGCCCTACCCGATCGTCAACGGCACCATCCCGCACGAGGTCGAGGGCCGCTTCGGCTCGTCCAAGGTGCGCCTGATCCCCGCCGCCGATGGCACCGGTGTGATCGCCGGCAAGTCGGTGCGCGCGGTGCTCGAGAAGGTCGGCGTGCACAACATCCTGACCAAGGCCTACGGCAACCACAACCCGGTCAACCTCATCCGCGCCACCCTCGACGCCCTGTCGCGGCTGCGCACGCGTGAGCAGTACCAGCAGCTCAGAGGGGTCCAGCTGTGAGCCTCGACGACATCACTCAGGCCGCAACCGGGCGTCAGCCGCGCAAGCGCGTCGGGCGCGGCATCGGCTCCGGCCTCGGCAAGACCGGCGGTCGCGGCCAGAAGGGCGAAGGCTCGCGCACCGGCGGCAAGAACCGCGGCCCGCTGTTCGAAGGCGGCCAGTTCCCGTTCTGGATGCGCCTGCCCAAGCGCGGCTTCTCCAATTTCGACCACAAGTCCGAGCACCAGGCGGTCGATCTCTTCCGCGCCATCGAGGCGATCCCCGGCAAGGAGATCACCGTTGAAGCGCTGGTCGCCGCCGGCCTCGCACGCAAGGGGGCGGCGCTCAAGCTCACCGCCGGGCGCATGCCGGCGAGCGACAAGAAGATCACGCGTAAGCTCAGCGTCAGCGTCCATCGCGTCACCGCCTCGGTGCGCGCCCTGGTCGAGGCCGCGGGCGGCACCGTCACCGAACTGAACGCGGGCGCCGACCAGACCACCGGCAAGCCGACCGTCTGAAGCTGAAACCGCCATGGCCGATCCCACCACTCCCGATGATCTGAGCGGCAATCCAGTCAAGGAACTGGCGCGCCGCTTCTTCATCACCTTCCTGCTTGGGGTGGTAGTCTACCGGCTCGGCGTGTTCATCTCCATCCCCGGCGTCGACGCCGAGGTGCTCAGGGAGCGGGTCGCCCCCAAGGGTGGCGGCGACAACGCGCTCGCCTCGATCATCGCCTTCGCCGACATGTTCAACGGCGGCGCGATCTCCAATGCCTCGATCTTCGGCCTCGGCATTACGCCCTACATCAGCGCCTCGATCATCCTCCAGCTGCTGACCTTCTCGATCCCCACGCTCAAAGCCCTGCAGAAGGAGGGCGAAAGTGGTCGGCGCAAGATCAACCAGTACACCCGCTACGCCACTCTGCTGATCTGCCTGGTGCAATCCTCGCTCGCCGCCATCGCCCTGACCCACATCACCTTCGAGGGCAAGGTGCTGGTGACGTGGTCGAACCACTACCTGTTCGACGTCCAGGCCGCGCTGGTGATCACCACCGGCAGCATGCTGATCCTATGGCTGGCCGAGCAGATCACCAAGTTTGGTATCGGCAACGGCGTCTCGGTGATCATCATGATCGGCATCCTCTCCTCGCTGCCGGGCTCCTTCAAGAGCGAGGGCGACCTGCCGCACTACCTCGGCGTCTTCCTGATCTCGCTCGCCATCATCGCCGGCATCGTCGTGGTGGTGCAGGCGGTGCGCCGCATCCACCTCGAGCAGCAGAGGCGCATCCAGGGCAACAAGGTCTACGGCGGCGCCCAGACCACCCTCCCGCTCAAGCTCAACCAGGCCAACGTCATCCCGGTGATCTTCGCCTCGCCGATCATGGTCGTGCTCGGCTTCGTCGCCTCCAACCTGGGCAAGGACTTCGGGCTGGATAACCTCTTCGCCTATGGCCAGCCGCTCTACCGCTACATGTTCGCCGCCCTGATCATCGGCTTCACCTACTTCTACATCTCGATCACCTTCGACCTCTTCGACATCTCCAACCACTTCAAGACCGCCGGGTTCTTCATCAAGGGCATCAAGCCGGGCAAGAACACCGTCGACTTCCTCAGCTACCACCTCAAGCGCATCACCTTCATCGGCGCGGTGTTCCTCGCCTTCATCGCCATCCTGCCCGAGCTGCTCGAGACCAACCTCGGCCTGAGCGGGCGCGGTGGGCGCATGCTGATGGGCGGTACCGGCCTGCTCATCGTGGTCGGCGTCTCGCTCGACATCATGCAGAAGGTCGGCGCCTTCTTCCTCGCGCACCAATATCGCGGACTCGGCGGCATCGGCGGCGATGGCGCCGAAACGCGCAAGAGCGGAAAGCGTTTCTGACATGGCCAAAGAAGACGCCATCCGACTGGAAGCCAAGGTCAGGGAGAGCCTGCCCAACGCGCGCTTCAAGGTCGTGCTGCCCAACGGGCACGAGGTGCTCGCGCACATTTCCGGCAAGATCCGCATGAACTACATCCGCATCCTGCCCGGCGACACTGTGACCATCGAGATGTCGCCCTACGACCTGACCCGCGGTCGTATCATCTACCGTGAAGCCTGAGCTCAGAAGAACACAAAGGATCGTGCCATGAAGGTTGCCTCGTCCGTCCGTCGCCGTTGCGAGAACTGCAAGATCGTCCGCCGCAAGCGCCGCGTCTACGTCATTTGCTCCGATCCCAACCACAAGCAGCGCCAGGGCTGAGACCAGGCTCAGACAGAGCCGTTGAGCGAAAGCTGAGCCGCAGGGCTCGAAGGAATCACCCATGCCCCGTATCCTTGGTGTCGACATTCCCCCCAACAAGAAGACGCCGTACTCGCTCGCCGCGCTGTTCGGCATCGGCCTTGATCGCGGTAACCGCATTTGCGAGGCGTGCCAGATCGACGTCAACAAGCGCGCTTACCAGCTGACCGAGGAGGAACTCGGCAAGATCGCCACCTTCATCGAGTCGAACTACGTGATCGAGGGCAACCTGCGCCGCGAGATCCAGGCCAACGTCGCCCGCTTCAAGGAGATCGGCTGCTACCGCGGCTACCGCCACGCGCGCAGCCTGCCCTGCCGCGGCCAGCGCACGCGTACCAACTCGCGCACGCGCAAGGGCAAGAAGAAGACCGTCGCCAACAAGAAGATCCTGCGCAAGTAGTGCGCCCAGCGCACGCCGCCGACCACCTGCACCGCACCCCACCCGGAACCGAGTCGAACAATGGCCTACAATAAGAAAAAAGTGAAGAAGACGATCCGCTCCGGCATCGTCCACATCAATTCGACGTTCAACAACACCATCGTCACCATCACCGACCAGAACGGCGAGGTCGCGTGCTGGGAGTCCGCTGGATCGATCGGCTACAAGGGCAGCAAGAAGAGCACGCCCTTCGCCGCCCAGCTGGCGATGGAGCGCGCCAGCGAGAAGGCGACCAAGCTCGGCCTCAAGGATGCCGAGGTGCGCGTGCGCGGCCCGGGCTCGGGACGTGAGAGCGCGATCCGCGCACTGATCAATTCCGGCATCTCGGTCAAGGCCATCGTCGATGTCACCCCGCTGCCGCACAACGGCTGCCGTCCGCGCAAGAAGCGCCGCGTCTGAGCCGGCGGCGCGCGCGGCGCCCGCCCCGAAGCTTCCTTCACCACCCTTCTGCCTCACTGCACTGATAAACGGAGAACCCCATGCGTATTCGCTGGCGCGGCTTTGAACTCCCCACCCGGGTCGAGAAGAGCGATGGCTCCGGACTGGCCAATTACGCCAAGTTCCATGCCGAGCCCTTCGAGCGCGGTTTCGCAACCACCATCGGCAACGGCCTGCGCCGCGTGCTGCTCTCGAGCATCCAGGGCGCCGCGGTGCGCTCGATCCGCCTGCAGGGCGCCAACAACGAGTTCACCTCGCTGGACGGCGTGTTTGAGGACGTCACCACCGTCATCCTCAACATCAAGCGCCTGCGCCTGCGCCTGCACAGTGACGAGAACGTGGTCATCCGCCTGGAGAAGAGCACCGCCGGTCCGGTCACCGCCGGCGACATCACCCCGCACCAGGACGTCGAGGTCATCAACCCCGACATGGTCATCGCCACCCTGACCAAGGATGTGCGCTTCGTGCTCGAGATGGACGTTGGCAGCGGTCGTGGCTTCGTCCCGGCCGAGGCGCAGAAGATCGACGGCTCGCCGGTCGGTACCATCGCGGTGGACTCGATCTACTCGCCGGTCCAGCGCGTCTCCTTCCACGTCAACTCCTGCCGCCTGGGCAAGCGCACCGACTTCGAGGCGCTCGACCTCGAAATCTGGACCGACGGCTCGATCACCCCCGAGCTCGCGCTGGTCGAGGCGACCAACATCCTGCGCAAGCACCTGAATCCCTTCGTCAAGTACTTCGAGCTCGGGCGCGAGCTCGAGGGCGGCTCGAGCGTCGACCTGGTGATCGAGGGCGACACCGAGCGCACCGCGCTGCTCGGTCGCCAGATCAACGCGCTCGACCTCTCGGTACGCACCGAGAACGCCTTGCGTGCCGCCAACATCAAGCTCATCGCCGATCTGGTGGTGATGGATGAGGCGGAGGTGGCGGCGATCCGCAACCTCGGCAAGATCGCATCCAAGGAGCTCAAGAAGAAGCTCGCTGACCGCGGTCTCTCCTTCGGCATGCGCCTGGGTACCAAGGCGGAGGCCTGATCCCCGCTTGGGGACAGGCCTGATTCAATCGTTCACGACAGGATCGGACAGAAGCCATGAGACATCGCGTCGACCACCGCAAACTGGGCCGCACCTCCAAGCACCGCCTGGCGATGCTGCGCAACATGGTCGCCTCGCTGATCGAGCATGGCCGCATCACCACCACCTTGCCCAAGGCCAAGGAGGCGCGCCGCTACGCCGAGAAGGTCATCACCCTGGGCAAGAAGGCCGTGGCGGCGAGCGAGAAGGCGCAGGCGGCGACCGACAAGGCGCAGGCGGCGACCGATAACGCGCAGGCGCTGCACTACCGGCGGCAGGCGCTCTCCGCGCTGCACAGCCACGTGGCGGTGAAGCAGCTGATCGAGAAGGTGGCGCCGATCTACAAGGAACGCAAGGGTGGCTACACCCGCGTGCTCAAGGCCGGCTTCCGCCTCGGCGACCACGGCGCGATCGCGATCTTCGAACTGGTCTGATCCCACCCGCGCCCGGCTCCTCGCCGGGCGCGAATGCTGGACGATGCAGCAGCGACAGCATACCCGCCGTGTGGAGCATGGCGCGTAGGCAGGGGCCGGCACGCCCCCGCTGCCCAGCCTGGGCGCGATCCGCCTTGACCGTTCCAGCGCCCTGCGACAATGCCAAGCTCCCATCCATATCCTGGATAACCCCCTTCCTGGACACCACATGGCCCTCATCCCACTGCGCCCGCTCCTCGACCATGCTGCCGCCAACAGCTACGGCGTCTGCGCCCTGAACGTCAACAACATGGAGCAGATCCAGTCGATCATGGAGGCTGCGCGCGCAACCAAGTCGCCGGTGATCATCCAGGCCAGCCGCGGCGCGCGCAAGTACACCAACGACGTCTTCCTC
>JAYVMM010000994.1:0-2390 GCA_043758975.1 Planctomycetota bacterium
GTTGACCCGCCCGCGCGCGGTGGCCTCGGTCCAGCCGCGCGCCGGATCGGGGCGGCTGGAGCAGCATATGAAGGTGAAGTCGAAGCCGTCCGCACGCGCCGCCGCGTAGCCTTCGAGCTCGGCGCGGTAGCCGAACTCGTCACTGTAGCTGGCGCCGTAGAACAGCACGACGCGGTAGCCGGTACTGACCCCGCTGCGGTGCAGCTTCCACAGCGAGCGCAGCTGGGCGACGAAGGGCGCCAGCCCGGTGCCGGTGGCGATCATGACGATGGTGCGCTTGCCGCTGTGCTTGAGCGTGAAGCGGCCCTTGGGCGAGAGGAAGTGGAAGGTCGCGCCAAGCGGCTGCGCGAAGATGCTGGGGGTGAGCTGGCCGTTCTCTACCAGTGCTATGTAGAACTCGAGCACGGCATCGTCGAGCGGACTGCCGCTGATGGAGTAGGCGCGTGGCACGAAGCCGTGCCCCGGGGTGTCGAGCCCGAGGGTGGTGTACTGCCCGGCCTGGAACCACCAGCGCGCGCCGTTGTCGGGCTTGAGGGTGAAGATGCCCAGCCGTCCGCCGGCGAACACCTGCTTCCCGATCAAGGTCGCGGTCTGCATCTTCTTCTTCAGGACGTCGGACGACATGCGGCTCTCCGGAGGCGCCGCGCACATGCTCAATGCGCGCGGGCAGGGTGATGGCGGGCGGACGAGTTGGCATCCTGGCGCGTCCCGGCGTGAGCGCCAATGCGCGCGGGCGCCGCAGTCCATGCGGCGCGCGGATGGGGTGCGGCTCAGCCGGTGGTCCAGCGCCCTTCGCATTCGCCGAACAGCTCGTTGGCGGTGCCCGGTCCCCAGGTGTTCTTGCCGTAGGTATGCACCGGTGTGGTCAGCATCGCCGTGCGCAGGCTGTCGGCCCAGCGCCAGCACTCCTCGACTTCGTCCGAGCGGATGAACAGCGCCTGGTCGCCGGTCACCACGTCCTGGAGCAGGCGCTGGTAGGCGTCCGGGCTGGGCTTCTTGAAGTAGCTCTCGTAGTCGAAGTTGAGCTTGGCCGGGCGGATGTTCAGCCCGGTCCCGGGCTCCTTGACGTCGAAATCGAGGTCGATGCCGTCGTTGGGCTGGATGCGCAGGGTGATGCGGTTGGGGCGGAGATGGCACTCCTGGTAGGAGCCGAACAGGGTGGTCGGCGGCATGCGGAACTGCACCGTGATCGAGGTGAAGCGCGCCGGCAGGTTCTTGCCCGTGCGCAGCAGGAACGGCACCCCGCCCCAGCGCCAGTTATCGATGAAGGCGCGCGCCGCGATGTAGGTCTCGGTCTGCGACTGCGGCTGGACCCCGCCCTCCTGGAGGTAGCCCTCGTACTGCCCGCGCACGATGTGCTTGCCGGCATCGGGCATGTCGGCAGGCGGGCGCAGGCACTGCAGGACCTTGACCTTCTCGTCGCGGATGGCCTTGTGAGTGAGCGTGGAAGGCGGTTCCATCGCCACCAGCGCGACCAGCTGCAGCAGGTGGTTCTGCAGGATGTCGCGCACCGCGCCCGAGGTGTCGTAGTAGCCGCCGCGGCCCGACTCCATGCCCACCGTCTCGGCCACCGTGATCTGGATCAGCTCGATGTACTTCTGGTTCCACAGCGGCTCGAAGAAGGCGTTGCGGAAGCGGAACACCAGCAGGTTCTGCACCGTCTCCTTGCCCAGGTAGTGGTCGATGCGGTAGAGCTGGTCCTCGCCGAGCAGGCCGAGCAGCGCGTGGTTGAGGGTCTGCGAGCTGGCGAGGTCGTGGCCGAAGGGCTTCTCGACCACCACCCGGCGGTGGAGCCCGCTGGACTGGTCGAGCAGGCCGACCGCCTTGAGGTTCGCCACCGAGGGCAGGAAGAGCTCGGGTTTGACCGCGAGGTAGAACACGCGGTGGCAGGGGCCGCCGGCGATGGCATCGAGGCGGGTGCCCATCTTGGCGTAGTCGTCGCTCGTCTCGAGATGGGTCTGCACGTAGCTGGTGAGGGCGAGGAAGGCCTCCCAGCTGTCGTAGCTGCAGGTCTTCATCTTGGGTGCGTTCTTGGTCAGCAGGTCGCGGAAGGCGGCATCGTCCCACGGACGGCGCGCCACCCCGATCAGCTGCAGGCGGCCGGGGAACAGCCCCTGGCAATGGGCGGCGTAGAGCGCCGGCACCAGCTTGCGCGCGGTGAGATCACCGGAGGCGCCGAAGATGATTACCTGGGTGAGGTCGGTGGCCATGGCCGGAAGGATGGTCGCCGGGCCGAGCTTGGGAAGATGTTAAGTGCAACGCCTGCGCACGCTGCGCCGTCCCGCGACCACGCGCCGTTTAATTCGTGCACGTGCGTCGTGGATTTCGCTGAAGCTGAAGCTGAAGTTAATGCGCGATCACGGACGGCTGCAGCGCCGCCGGCGCTCAGG
>JAYVMM010000995.1:0-9511 GCA_043758975.1 Planctomycetota bacterium
TCTGCTCTCCAGCTTCGCGGCGAGCGAATGGCAGGCGCCGAGCGATCCCGCGCTGGTCGAGCATGCCAGCCACGAGCTGCGCGACGCGCTGTGGATCCCGCTCACCGCGGTCGAGATCGCACGCGCTGGCGACGGGCTCTATCCGGTGGTCGATCTGCAAGCCCTGCTCGGCGGGCGCCGCACCGCCGCCTTCACCCTCGAGCATCCGCTCCCCGGCTACTTCACCCAGCGCGCGTGGGACGGCTTCGTCGCGCACGCCATCGATGAGAAGGCCGCGGTGCTGGCCAAGCGCTTCGCCGAGCTCCATATCGAGCTCAATGCTCAGGCGGTGGGCAAGCGCCTGCGCGCGCGCTACGAGGAGGAGTTCCAGGCGCGCTGGCGCGATGTGCCGGCCCAGGTCGCCATCTCCGCGCCCAAAACCCTCGAGGAAGCGATCGCCCACCTCGGCGAACTCGGCCATGAGGGCTCCCCGTATCGCGACCTGATCGCCAGCTGGCTCAAGCAGCGCACCCTGCACACCTCGCAGATCGGCGAGGTGGTGAGCGCGGTGCTGGCGAAGGAGGACAAGGACGAAGCGAAAAAGCTCGAATGGCTCGACCATGCACTCAATGCGGTCGGTGGGCTGCAGACCACGTTGGCGGCCTATGCCGCCGCCTGTCCGCCGGAAACCCGACTCGCGCACATCGCCGAGCTCGACAAGGCGGTGGCGGCCTGCGCCGAGATGACGCGCGCCGCCGACACCGCACTCGCCGGTTTCCCCGATGAGGAGCCGCGGCGCGCCTGCATCGCGCATTTCCACGCCATCGCCGAGGGCGCCCGCCTTGCACTCGAACGTGAAACCCTGCTCGCCGCGCTGGTGCCCATCACCGGACTGCAAACGACGGTCCGGCGCGAGGACCTCGCGCGCCGCCTGGAGAGCGCTGGGGTGCCGGAATTCCCGCAGCGCTGGCAGGAGCTTCTCGCCGCCATCAATGTGCCGTCGTCGCCCGACGCGGGCGCGGCCTCGGCCCGCCTCGCCAACCTCTCGTCGCCGCAATCGCCCCTGGCGCTGATCCTGCGCGCCGCCTGGCGCGGTCAGCAGCTGAGCAGCAGCGCGCTGCGCAGCAACGGTGCAGCGGCGGCGGACCAGGAGCTGATCGAGCGTTGCCTCAAGGCGATCGGCTCCCTCAGTGCCGCCTACGCCCCGGTGGTGAGCGCCGATCCCGGTCCGCGTATCGCGCGCACCCTCGGTCTGGGCCATCTCGCTGAGACCTTCGCCACCACCGAGCGCGACATCGCGGTGGCGCTCAGCGCCTTCGGCGACACCGCCTTCCGTGCCGCTGCCGCCACGCTGTTCCGCCAACTCACCGAGGACGCCCAGCACCGGCTCAGCTCCCTGCTCGCGGACGATGCCGAGCATTTCTGGACTGAGCGCGTCCGCACGCCATTCCTCACCGAGCTCGCGACCAACTTCCCCTTCGTCAACGTGGCGCAGGATTGCGATCCCAAGACCGTCGCCGCATTCTTCGCGCCCAAGAGCGGATCGTTGTGGGCGGCAGCGCAGGCGCTCGACGCCGCCGCTTCCATCACCATCGCTGGCAAGCCGCTGGTGCGCCTCGACCAGGCCTACCGCCGCGCGCTCGCCGCCGCGCGCGCCCTGCGCATGGCGATGTACCCCAATGAGGGCGAGGTCGATAGCCTGACCTACATCGCCGCCTTGCGCCAGCGCCGCGGCGTCTACCTGGCGCAGATCGCCATCGGCAGCCAGCAGCTCGACTTGCACGACAATCCAGAGGCGCAGCGCACCTTCACCGGCACTCTGAGCGAGCCGCTTGCCTGTCGCATCGCCATCCAGGTCGCCGACGGCAACTGGCTAGAGATCGCGCAGGAGGCCAAGCCTTGGGGCGTGCTGCGCTGGATGCTGTCCGGCCAGGTGCCGAGCCGGGTGCCGGATGGGCGCCTGCTGCTGACCTGGGCGCTGTCGGCCAAGGACGTCCGGGCGGCCACCGCGAGCTCGGCCAAGGACGGTGCGAAGGAGGCAGGTAAGGCTGCCGCCAAGCCCGCGCCGCAGGAAGGTGGCGCGGAGGACGGTCAGGACTCCTGGCTGGTTCAGCTACTGGTTGAGGACGGTCCGGCGGCCGGGCTGTTCTCGGGCAAGATCTTCAGCGAACTCAGCTTCCCATCAAACATCGTGACCCGCTCCCAGGAGTGACTATGCCCATCGATCCGGCCATCCAGGCGCTCGGCACAACTCCCATCCCCGGGGCGGAGGCGGTCGGCCAGTCGGCGCGCTACGAGCCCGAATTCGAACGGCTCCAGGCCGAGATCGACAAGCTCACCGCGCTGAGCGGGGCCGCCCCCGACTGGCAGGCGGTGCTCAGCGATTCCAGCGCCGTGCTCGCCGGCAAGAGCAAGGACCTGATGGCTGCCAGCTACCTGTGCGCCGCCCTGCGCGAGACCCGCGGCTGGGCCGGGCTCGCCGATGGCCTGAACCTGATCAAGACCATGCTCGCCACCTTCTGGGAGCCCATGCATCCGGCCAAGCTGCGCGCGCGCAAGGCGGCGATCGACTGGCTGCTCGACCGCATGAAGTCGGTGCTCGAGCGGGTGCCGGTGGGCGCCGGTGAGCGCGCGGATGCGGAGGCCTGTCTGGCTCTGATCGATGGCATCGTCGCCTTCGGCGAGGGGCGCTGGGAGAACGACCCGCCCACGGTGTGGGCGCTGGGGCAGATCATCAAGGACAAGGTCGCGGCGATCCCGGCGGCCCCGGTCGCCGCCGGCAAGCCGGCCGCTCCCGGCAACGCCACGGGTTCGCCTGCCGGCGGCCCAGGCGCGGTGGCCTACTCCCTGCCCCCGGCGGGGGCTCCCGCCGGGCGCGCCGAAGCCTACCGGCAGATCATCGTCGCCGCCGAATTCCTCACCGCCCTCGAACCGCACAGCCCGGTGCCCTACCTGCTTCGGCGCGCCGCCTCGTGGGGCGGGATGTCATTGCCCGAACTCTACGCCGAGCTGCAACGTACCGGCACGGCCTGGGACTTGGTGCTTGCCGGATTGCCCGGTGGCAGCGGCGGCGGCAGCAGCGGGTCGCCGGCGGCGGCAGCGCCAGCCGCCGCCAGCGCCGCCCCGCAGGGAGATTTCTGAGCCACGCGCCGCCAGCGCCGGTTTGACCCTTTCAGTTTCACCAACCACTACCCAGGAGACATCCCATGCCCGACGACGGATCAGTAGCGCCGCAAGAGCGCATCAATATCACCTACAAGGCCGCCACCGGCGATGCCCAGGCGGAGAAGGAGCTGCCGCTCAAGACCCTGGTGATCGGCGACTTCACCGGACGCAAGGACGATACCGCCCTGGAGGACCGCAAGGCGGTCAATGTCACCGCCGACAATTTCAACCAGGTGCTCAAGGGCATGAAGCTCGAGGTCAACGTCAACGTCCCTGACAAGCTCGCCGAAGGCGGCGGGGAGATGCCGGTGAAGCTCGCCTTCGATTCGCTCAAGAGCTTCGCGCCCGAGGCGGTGGCCGCGCAGGTGCCGGCGCTCGCCAACCTGCTCGAGCTGCGTGCGGCGCTGTCGGCCCTGCAGGGGCCGATGGGCAACTTCCCGGAATTCCGCAAGAAGATCCAGACCATCCTCGGCGATGCTGAGAAGCGCGCAAAGATCGAGGCTGAGCTTAAGGGCAAGTAGACTCCTGCCTCCTCCCCACCAACCATTCCCCAAACAATCACGGAAACCACCATGTCAGAAGCCGACAAACAGGCCGCGGGCGCACAGCCCTCCGCCTCCGACGATGCGGGCTCGTTGCTCGCCGACATCATGCAGGCCACCAAGCTCGCGCCCAACGACGACGGATACGATGTCGCTCGCAAGGGCGCCGCGGCCTTCATCTCCGAGATGCTCAAGCCGACGCACGCCAAGGAGAAGGCCGACAAGAACGCCATCGAGCTGATGATCGCCGAGATCGACAAGAAGCTCAGCGATCAGCTCGACGAGATCCTCCACCATCAGGAGTTTCAGAAGCTCGAGGCCTCGTGGCGCGGACTCAAGCTTTTGGTCGACCGCACCAACTTCCGAGAGAACAGCCGCATCGAGATCATCAACTGCTCGAAGGATGCGCTGCAGAGCGATTTTGAGGATGCTTCCGAGCTGGTCCAGTCGGGTCTCTACCGCCAGTGCTATTCCAATGAATATGGCACCTTCGGCGGCGAACCCTACGCGATGATCGTCGGCAACTACGATTTCGGGCCAGGGCCGAAGGACATCGCCCTGCTCAAGTCGGTCGCCGCGGTTGCGACCATGGCCCATGCGCCGTTCATCGCCGCAGCCGGCGCCGAATTCTTCGGCATCAAGGACTATCGCGAGCTGCCCAACCTGAAGGACCTTAAGCCGATCCTGCAGGGGCCGCAGTACGCCAAGTGGCAGTCCTTCCGCGAGAGCGAGGATGCGCGCAGCGTGGGCCTGACTGCCCCGCGCTTCCTGCTGCGCCTGCCCTATGGGGCCAAGACCTCACCGGTCAAGGCCTTCGACTACAACGAGAAGGTCCAGGGCAAGCACAACACCTATCTGTGGGGCAACACCGCCTTCGCGCTCGCCAGCAAGGTGGCCGACAGCTTCGCCAAGTACCGTTGGTCGTCCAACATCATCGGCCCGACCAGCGGCGGGACGGTGGCCGACCTGCCCCTGCACCAGTACGAGGTGATGGGCGAGATCCAGACCAAGCCTGCGGTCGAGGCGATGATCACCGAACGGCGCGAATTTGAACTGTCAGAGGAGGGCTTCGTCGCGCTCTCGCTGCGCAAAGGCAGCGACAACGCCTGCTTCTTCGCAGCGAATTCCACCCAGAAGCCGAAGACCTTCGCCAACACCCCCGAGGGCAAGGCGGCCGAGCTCAACTACCGGCTCGGCACCCAGCTGCCGTACCTGTTCATCGTGAATCGCTTCGCCCACTACATCAAGGTCATGCAGCGGGAGCAGATCGGCTCGTGGAAAGAGAAAGCCGACCTTGAGCGCGAGCTCAACACCTGGATCAGCCAGTACGTCGTCGACATGGACAACGCCTCGCCGGCGGTGCGTAGCAAGCGCCCGCTACGCGCGGCCTCGGTCACCGTCGAGGACGTGCCCGGCCAGGCCGGGGTGTATAAGGTCGGGGTGCAAATGCGGCCCCATTTCAAGTACATGGGCGCCTCCTTCACCCTGTCCCTGGTCGGCAAGCTCGACAAGAAGTGACCTCCAGCCCCAGGCGCGGCGGACTATCGTCCGCCGCGCATTCCAACGCCAACACCAACACCAACACCAACGCCAACACCAACACCATAGCGGAGAAAAATCATGACTGCATCAGCACCTAGTCTCGGCAGCGATGTCAACATGGCCGGCCACCACACCTTGCTGGTGATCAAGGACATCCCGGGCTTCAGCAAGTTCGCCAACGACGCCATCGACCTCAAGAGCTTCGAATTCATCGTCGGCCATGGTAGCGAGGGCGGGCAGGGCGAGCGCACCGGCTCGGGCCGCTTGTCCCTGAGCGGCATCACCATTTTCAAGAATGTCGACAAGGCCACCCCGCTCTTCTTCCAGTCCCTGGTCCAGAACACCCCGGTCAAGGAGGTCGGCATCTTCCTGTACCGCAATGGCGCGAAGGACGGCAAGCCGGAGAACTGGATGACCATCACTCTCACCAATGCGATGGTGGCCAATCAGAAGTTCGTCGACCCCGACAAGGAGAAGGGCGGCGACAACGTGCCCGTCGAGGAGATCACCTTCCACGCAGAGAAGCTGGAGATCAGCCACAATGCGGCAAAGAAGGTGGCGAGCTACCAGTTCACCATGGGCGGCAAGGTTTCCTAAGCCGATCGGCGCCCGCATCTTCCGGCCCCAGCCGGCGGATGCGGGTGGCCGGATCCCGGAGCTGCGACCATGGCAGTTGCCATCCATATGCCTGCGGATCCGCCTTCCTTGCACCTGCGACCAGCGCATCGACCGTCTCTCCGTCCTATCCGGGAGCGAGCTCACCATGTCGAATGATCCCCGCGATGGCCGTGCGGTCACCGATCCCTACGACGCGAATTCCGCCAACGATACCAGCTGCTCCGCCGCCGCCTCCAACCACTGCGAAGCCTGATTGCCGTGACCAGCAGCAAATATTATATTGATGAATTGACCTATCTCCGGGAGTTGGGCCGCGAATTCGCCCTCGCCCATCCACAGGCCGCGCCTTTGCTCGCCGAGTCCGGAGCCGATCCCGATGTCGAACGCCTGCTCGAGGGCTTCGCCTTCCTCACTGCGCAGCTGCGCGAGAAGCTGGAAGACGAACAGGGCTACTACAATCAGCAACTCATCCAGCTGCTCTGGCCGCAATACCTGCGCCCAATCCCTTCGGCAACGGTGGTGCAATTCACCGCCTTGCCGCGCATCGCGCGCGAGACCAAGTCAATCCCCGCCAGCACCCGCTTGGGATCCCGTCCGGTCGATGGCACCAGCTGCACCTTCGTCACGTCCAGCGAGGTGGTGCTATCACCGCTCAGCGTGAGCGAATGCGAGTTGCGCACAGTTCCGGGACCTCAGTTGCGGGTGCGCCTGCGCACCCTCGCGGGGACCGGGTTCAATGCCATCACCCAGGACCGTCTCCGCATCTACCTTGCCGGCGAGCGCGCGGTGTCGCGGGCGCTCTACGTCTGCCTGCTCGGCTGCCTCAAAAGCATCTCGGTGCGCCGCGCCGACGGCACCGTCATGGACAGTGCATTGCGGGTCGAGCCGGTGGGATTCACCGAGGAGGAGGCGCTGGTACCAGGCATGGAGCGATCCTTCCCTGGCCTGCGCATGATCCAGGAATACCTCGCCTTCCCCCAGAAATTCATGTTCGTCGACATCGTCGGGATCAGGCAGCTGCAGGCGCTCGGTAGCGTTGGCGTCGCAGACCTCGTTTTCGATCTCGATCGCCTGCCGACCGACATGCCGCCGGTTTCGGTGGCGAATGTCCAGCTCCAGTGCACGCCAGCAGTCAATGTATTCCAGCATGAAGCCGATCCGATTCGCTACGATCCACGCCGCACATCTTTCAAATTGCGTCCGGCAGGAGCCGATCCGCGCCATTTCGAGATCTACCGCATCGAATCGGTGCGGGGCATTGATCGCAGCAGCGGGGAATCGCGTGAATACCGACCGATGCTGCGGCCCGGTCGCCGCGGAGATGATCGGCTGTTCTACTTCTCGTCATTCGCGCCGTCGCCGGTCGGCGAGGGGAATGACCAGTATCTCGGCCTGGTCGACGATCGGGATGGCGGCGCCCCACCGCCGGCGCTGCTTTCAGCGTCGTTGACCTGCACCAACGCGCAGCTTCCCACCAGCCTGGGTCCGGGCGATATAAGCCAGCCGACGCCGGCGATGGCGACCCTCACCACCTGCCGCAACATCACCCGACCGACACCCTCCTACCCTTCGCCGGCGCCGGGAGAGCTGTACTGGCGGCTCATCGCGCATTTCGGCTTGAGTCACCGCTCGCTGTGCTCGGTAGATGCGCTGTGCGAGATGGTGCGGATCTACGACTTTCCCGCCCTGGTCGACCGCCAGCTTGAACGTACGCGTGCACGCATGCTCGATGGCATCGAGGGCGTCGAATCGCAGCCGACCACTCGTCTCTATCGCGGCGCCCCGGTGCGCGGTGTCTCGGTGAACGTGCGGCTGAGCGAAGAAAATTTCGGAGGGGAGGGCGAGATATTCCTGTTCGGATCCATCCTCAACGAGCTGCTCGCCAATAGCGTGTCGCTCAATTCCTTCAGCCGCCTGCAGGTGGTGGGAACTCGATTCTCGGAGGTCTTCGCATGGCCAGCTCGCATCGGTCGGCGCTCGATCCTCTGATCGGGCAGCTGCTCGCCGAACCGGAAAGCGTCGATTTCCACCGTGCCGTGCACCTGCTGCAGGCATCGGTCCAGGGGGCTGCCGCGGTCGGTCGCCAGGGGCCCATCGAGCGCGAGGCGGTGCGCTTCCGCGCCTCTCTCGATCTCGCCTTCCATAACTGCGACATCGCTGCGATCGAGCGCCGTTCGGACGCTGGATATCAGATCACCGGGAATTTCATCGGACTGTACGGGGCGGTCAGCCCGTTGCCGTCCTACTTCACCGAGAACCTGCTGCACGCCGACGATCATACGCTCGAACGCGGCTTTCTCGACCTCTTTCACCACCGCCTGTACTCGCTCTTCCATCGCTGCTGGCAGCGCATGCGCATCGATCTGGATTACCGCGGTGACGGCAGCGATGCATTTTCTCGCAAGCTCCTCTCCTATGCCGGGCTGCGCCCGCATGACCTTGCGGGCGACCGCCTCGCCACTCCCGGTCGCATGCTCGCGCTCGCCGGGTCACTGGCCGGCGAGTCGCGCTCGCTGAGCCAGATCGAGGCGGTGGTCAAGGCCTGGTTCCCGGACGTTCCGATCGATGTCGAACCCTGCGTCGGGGCCTGGGTGGCGATCCCCAACGACCAGCAGAACCGCCTGGGACGCTCGAATTGCAACCTCGGACAGGATTTCTCCCTCGGCAGCCTGGTCTATGATCGCGCCTGCACCTTCGGCATCTCCATCGGACCGGTTCCGCTCGAGACCTGCCTGCGTTTCCTGCCTTCGGGCGACCTGATGAGCGAACTGCGCGAGGTGGTCGATGCGCTGAATGGCGAATCCCTCGACTATCGCGTTGATCTGCACATCATTCCTGCTGAAGTGCCACGGCTATGCCTCGAGGGCCTGTTCTCCAGCGACCAGACCAGGCTCGGTTGGACCTGCTGGCTGGGCGAGCGGCCAGAGCGTCCCGCTCCGATCTCCTTCCTCATTTCTGAATGGAAACAATATGGCTGACATCGAACTCAAGACCCTCCTCGGTCGCCTCAACCGTGTTTGCACGCGTGCGCTGGAAGCCGCCGCCGGCTGGTGCGTTTCGCGCGGAAACTACGAGATCTCGGTCGAGCACCTCCTGCACGAGCTGGTCCAGCACGGCGGCAGCGATGTCGCGCTGATCGTCGCCTACTACGAGATCGATGCGGCCACGCTCAAGCGCGGCCTGCTCGAGGTGCTCGAGGACCAGCGCACCGGCAACAGCGGGCGCCCAGTGTTCTCCCCGCTGCTGCTCGAGTGGTTCCAGCAAGCCTGGCTGCTTGCTTCGCTCGACCACGAGCTCGCCGAGATCCGCTCCGGCGTGCTGCTGCGGGCCCTGCTCGGCAACTTGGCGCGCTTCGGCAACGGCGACTACCTCGAGCTGCTGGAGAAGATCTCGCGCAGCGACCTCAAGAAGGACATGGCCACGATCGGCGCGCGCGGCGAGGAGGCCGCCACCAAGAATGCGCGCGCCGAGGCGCCCGAGGCCAAGTCCGGCGCCGGCGGGCCCGCGGCCCCGCGCGCCGACGGCATGCTCGGCAAGTACACCATCGACTTCACCGCGCAGGCAAAGGCGGGACGGATCGATCCGGTGTTCGGGCGCGACAATGAGATAAGGCAGTTCATCGACGTGCTCGCGCGCCGGCGCAAGAACAACCCCATCGCGGTCGG
>JAYVMM010000996.1:0-1683 GCA_043758975.1 Planctomycetota bacterium
ACCACCAGCAGCTCGATCAGGGTGAAACCTGACCGCGCTCGTGATAGGAAGGGAGAATGATACATGGGGTGCTCCTTGCGGTAGCGGGGTGATGAATACGGCCAAAGGGAATGAATGGCCGGACCCCAGCAGCATAGCTGCCGCATGCTGGGATGACAGGGCGATGTTGCATCATTGGACAGGACATAGGCCCTGCGTGTGGCACGCGGGGCCTGCTGGCCGTTTCGTCACGGACGGGGTTGCCCATCGGGTCCAGGGTCGATGTCGGAGTAGCCCCGGACTGAAATCCTAAGTTCCTGCTGCGCAGGATCCTAGGAATCACTGCATATTGACGATCTCGTACAGCTCCTCGCCCAGTTCCTTGGCGCTGTAATTGCGGATGCGGGGCGGCGCGAAGTCGATTTCGCGCACTTTGCCCCATTCCTTGGGATCGCTGGCCATCTTGCTGCCGGCCTTGGTGAACTCGTATTCACGCACTGCGTCGTAGCAGATAATGGCGAATTTCCATGACAAGCCGCTGAAGCAGTTGATCACCACCGGGTCCTGCTCCTTGCGCGTGGGGGCGCTGGCGTTCTCACGCTGGGCGAGGGCCTGGAAGACGTAGTCGTGCACCTGCTGCATTTGCCTCTGCAGTTCGGGCGCGCCCTTCTTGATCAGCACCGGGCCGGCGATCAGCATCGGTTCCTCGCCGCCGATGCGCAGCAGGGCGTTGGCGAGGATCTCGCCGCCTGGGCCGTCCTTCTTGAGCGCGAGCAGCTTGCTCTGGTAGTCCGAGGGCTGGAAGCCCTTGCCCATGGTCTCGGGGAAGACGCAAATGTTGATCTGCTTGGGCGGTTCGACCACCGTCTTCTGCGGCGTCGGCGCCTGGCCCTTGTCGGTGGGCAGCAGGCTGGCGATCGCCTTTTCCTCGGCGGTGAACTTGGTGGTCAGGATGAAGAACAGCAGCAGCAGCATGATGCAGTCGATCATCGGCACCAGGTCGAGCTTACCTTCGGACAGCTTGTCATTGTAGTCTTCAGCCATGGCTCACTCCTGGGACGGCGGCGGACGGGGGCGGGCGCGGAAGGGCGCGAGTGGCGGCGGACGATCGCCGCGCTACGTGGCTACGTGGCGGTGGGGCTACTTGTCGGTAGGCTTGCGCGTGGTGAAGAGCAGGTAGACGAAGGGCTTCATCAGCTTGGGGTCGGAAATGGTCTTGGGCTTCATTTGGTTGCCCGGGTCGATGGTGTCGGAAACCACCTGCTGGATCTCCTGCACCACGCGGTACTCGGTGTCGCAATCGGCGCGGATCTCGAGCACCACCTTGGGCAGCATGAGCGACGGATTCTTGGTGTCGGGCAGCTTCTCCGAGCGGTCGTAGAGCTGATCGAGCATTTGCCGCAGTTTGATGTACGAGGTGTAGTCGTCCTGGCCCGAGGAATTCCAGGTCTGGTTGCCGAGGCGGATGGAGTTGCGCGGCGGGTGCCCAGCCTGGGTGTTGCCGAAGACGTTGATCACCGGGTGATCCCAGCCGGCGGGCACTTCGGGCTTGGTCGCGGTCTTGGTCGGCGGCACGGTGATCTGCTCGGTGCGCTGATCGATGGTGATGCGTCCGCAGAGCATGAAGAAGAGCAGGAGCAGGAAGATGCAGTCGATCATCGGCACCAGGTCGACCTCGGCGTCGGCGAACTCCATCTTGTGCTT
>JAYVMM010000997.1:0-1736 GCA_043758975.1 Planctomycetota bacterium
CGCTTCTACGCCGAAATGATCCGCACCCCCCCGCCACCCCATCGCCTCGACGATGGCCAGCATGGCCTGGTACTGTTCGCGCCACCGGCGACCGAACAGAAGGCGCAGGCGCTGCTCGACATTTGGTGGCGCACTCCGGGCAGCCACCGACCGAGCGCCAGCCTCATGCCCGAGCGGACGCCCCACGAGATACGCACCGAATGCGATCTGCGCTATGCCACCGGGCGGGGCTGGGCGTGCGCCTCGGCGTGGAATGACGTCAAGGGGATCCCGTTCGCCAACGCCCATTTCGCCAAGGATTTCCCCGCCTATGCCGGGCTGCCCGTTCAGCTCATCGCTATCGATCCCTTGGACGGGGAACTGCCCCAGCTGGCGAGCCCCGAGGTGAAGGACATCGTCGTGGTCCTGTCGGATGCCGGCATGCTGCACCTCGTCTACCAGGATCTCAGGACGCTCATGCACCGGGGCACCCGCGTCCAGCTGCTGCTGTGCGCCGGGGATCAGCATGCCTATGACGCGATGGTCGGCGGCTATCCGCCTGCGGAGGCCGCAATCTTCAGGCCATTCCTGTGGCCGGAGGTTTTCCCGCATTCGGTCGACGATGAGGCCGCCCATCAGCGCCTTATCGAGGCCGCCCTGGACATCCTCGCTGCCGTGAAGCCATGACCTCCCTGGAAGGACCGCTCGGCCCGCTGGGAACGGGCGACGGGGGGATCGGCATGCCGGCACGCCGCGCGGTGCCCCCCCTGGGGATCTGGTCCCTGGCCGTCATGCAGCTGTCGGCCACCCTGCTGCTCACGGCCGGGGCGATGAAGCTGTGGGCGCATCCGCTGGCGCATCCGCTCATCGCGCCGTGGGCGGCACGGCCCCTCGGCGGCGTCGAGCTGCTGCTGGGCGCATGGCTGGCGAGCGGGTGGAAGCCCACCGCCGCCAGGATCGCCGGGGCGCTGGCGATGTTGGCGCTCAGCGTGGCGTCGATGGCGCTGCTCCTGCGCGGGGAGGCGAGTTGCGGCTGCTTCGGTCCGCTGAGGATCCATCCCGGCATCATGGCGATCATCGATGGCGCCTTCGCCATCTCGCTGGGCGCCAGCTCCCCCCCCGCCGCATCCTGGCGGAGCTGGCGGACGTTCCTGGCCATCGTGCCGTTGGCCATCGCCGCGGCGGGAGCGGCCTGGACGCAGACTGCTCAGGTGGGCGGGGGAAGCGCCGCCGCCCTGTTCGCGCCGCCGCTCGACCGCGGATCATGGCTGGTCGTCACCTATCGCCCGAGCTGCGGGCATTGCCGGCAGGCTCTGCCGGATTGGGTCCAGTACGCAGCGATCTCGGCAGAGGCTGCCGATGCGCCGCACTGGGCCTTCGTCGATGTCGAAGCGCATTCGCGCGGATTCCCCGAGCTGACCGCTCAGGACGGGGGCCGGTTCGCCCACTTCGTCCGGGAGGCGGAATGGGAGAGCACGCCGATGGCCTACCTGGTCGAGGACGGCAAGGTGGTCGGGCAGTCGCCGGATCCGCTCGATCTGATGGTGGTGAAGGGGCATTAGCGCAACTCCGCGCGGCACGACCGGGAGCGGCCCGCACGCGCATCGCGTGCGTCAGGGCGGCGCGGCTGAGGGGAAGCGCTCCGCCAGCCAACCCAGCGCGGCGGCGGAGGCGCGTGGCCATAACCTGATCCAGGTGGTCCCCCATGGCATGGGCTGGATCCGCGAGGCGGGGAAGCGCATGCGCACACGCTCCAT
>JAYVMM010000998.1:0-2208 GCA_043758975.1 Planctomycetota bacterium
CCTGTGTATACAACAATTATGCCTAAAGTCGTAAGTCGTGGCGGCCAGGAGTTACACCTTTAAAGATCCGTATTGACCTATCCATGGGCATAATTCGCGGCGAGAATTCGCGAGAAGTGTCGAGTAGACGTTGGAATAGCGAGGACTCTGATTTACACCGTGGGCACCGCGGTCTTCACCATTGGCAACATCACCGCCGCTCTCGTGAGGGACTCCCAGGACAAGGACATCTTCGTCAAGGCGGCGCTGGTCGACTGATCGTTATGGCGAAATGCAGGCTGTGCCCGACCACCTCAACGATGGTGGATGACGAACGCCGCCCCCACCAGCGTGATGACCAGCAGGAGCGCCCGGTGCTAAGAGCGGTGCCGGAGGCTGTCTTCTTGGAGGCGGTGCACCAGTGCTAGCGGCGGTTCAGCAGCGCATGGTAATAGGCGCTGGGCGCGACCCCGATGCGTCGGCTGAACAGGCGGCTGAAGTAGTGGGGGTCGCTGAAGCCGCACGCCGCGGCGACCTCGCCAACCGGCGCGGGCGCATGGGTGAGCAGCCCGCATGCCCGTTCCAGGCGGGCAGCGATCAGGTCCTCCTGGGGCGAAGTACCATGGACAGCGCGATAGAGGGCACGGAAGCGCGACACGCTCAGCCCGGCCAGGCGGGCCATGCCGGAGACGCTCCACACCAGCCAGGGTTCACTGCGCATGCGCGCGCGCACGTCGCCGACGCGATCCTGGACTGAGCGCAGGCGTGGCGAGGTGGCCTCGGGTAGACCGCGCAGGCGCCGCGCCAGGGTGGCGAGCAGGCGCACGCCAAGGGCAGCATAGATCAGCGGCGCCGGCGGGTCCTCGCGCATGCGCTCGCGGACCATCTCCGAGAGCTGCTCGGCGATGAAGGAGACCGGACGCGGGTAGACCACCTCGTCGGCAGGGAGCGCGAGGCACTCGACCAGGAGGGCGACGCCGGCGCCGCGAAGATGGACGTAGTGGTTGACCAAGCGCTCGCCGAGGGCCTGGTAGAACTGCGGCTGGCGCGGCGAATAGAGGATGCAGGCGTCGGCCCGGGTGGACTGATCGCCATGGCGGTCGCGCAGGCGCATCGGCAACGGGAAATGCAGCAGCAGCCAGTCACCAGAACCGTGCGGGCGATCGATGCGGAATTCTGCGCTGTGCCGGGCGTCGACGCCAATCGGCCCGGTGGTGATGTCGAGCGGCAGGGGGCGGTGCACCGTGGCAGCATAGGCGATGAGTCCACCAGGACAATCGCACGCTCCATGGCGCACTGGTCGTCCCGGCTAGGCTTCCGGGTACGCCGGTTGGAACCTGCGCCGCCGCCGCTGCCACCATCGCCCTGGAGCGCTCATGACCAGAAGCCCATCCCGCCGACCTGCCCGCGTGTCCGCGGCTCTCGCCCTGCTGACCCTCGGTGTGCTGGCCCAGCCCGCCTCGGCCGAGGACTGGCATCCCGCCGCAGGCCCGCTGCTGACCAGCTGGGCGGCGACGGTCAGTCCGGAGCACGTGCATGCGGAGTATCCGCG
This sequence comes from Planctomycetota bacterium, assembly GCA_043758975.1. Classification (GTDB taxonomy): domain Bacteria; phylum Planctomycetota; class UBA11346; order UBA11346; family UBA11346; genus BOG-1363. The sequence continues at coordinate 1,532 of JAYVMM010000998.1, forward strand.
CCCGACCCTGGTGCGCACGGCATGGCAGAACCTCAATGGGCTGTGGGATTACCAACTGACGGCCAAAGGCGAGGAGCACCGCCCACAGGCCTATGGCGGGCGCATCCTGGTGCCCTTCCCCATCGAGGCGGCGCTGTCCGGGGTGATGAAGCCCCTGCTGCCCGACCAGCGCCTGTGGTACCGCCGCCGCTTCAGCGTGCCCGCCGCCTGGCTCAGCGAGCGCGTGGTGCTGCATTTCGGCGCCGTCGACTGGAGTACCGAGGTCTTCGTCGACGGCAACGCGCTCGGCACCCACCGCGGCGGCTACGACGCCTTCGACTTTGAGATCAACCGCGCGCTGCGCGGTGAAGGCGAGCACGAGCTGGTGGTGGCAGTGAGCGATCCCACCGACAGCGGCTGGCAATTGCGCGGCAAGCAGTCGCTGCATCCCGGCGGCGCCTTCTACACCGCGAGCTCGGGGATCTGGCAGACGGTGTGGCTGGAACCGGTGCCGCGCTCGGCGATCGAGTCGCTGCACGTGGTCGCCGACGTGGCCAAGGGTGTGCTCCACCTCGAAGTCGCCACCCGCACCCGCCCGCAGGCGCTGCAGCTCAGCGCGAGCGCACGCGATGGCGCCGCTATGGCGGCGCACGCGGAGGCGGCGGTCAACGCCGAGATCCACGGCGACGTCAAGGACA
>JAYVMM010000999.1:0-11984 GCA_043758975.1 Planctomycetota bacterium
CGCATGGCAGAGCATAGATCGGAATATCGTCTCCCCAGCAGCGAAGAAGTGGCGTCATGAGGAGCAGCGCAGCTGAGCGGCAATCCCACCGAATCGGCCTGCCGGGATCGGTGAATAGTGAGATTGCCAATGATTGCCCAATCCGGTTCACCGCATTCGAGGGCCAATAGGAATTGCCTGTTATAGCTTTGTTGGTCATTTTCCCGATAGAAGAGACCATGCTGTGCCTTTCCCCCAGGTCGGGCTACACAATGCCCAGGCTCGCACACTGTCATTTGTGATGGTAGTCCGTTCAACTAGATGTGCAACCACGCACAGGATCGGGTACAGGGCCGCAATTGTTCAGAATGGCTGACTAGGCGTTTCTCCATTTTCGGTCTGATCACACAACGATTGCGCCGTGCAATGGCCCTGCCGAGGGCTGCTCGAATCGGGATATTGGAACTCAAGAGCGCCTTCACCGACGAGGATGGCCTGGTGGCGCATGTGCAGACCAAGAGCTTCCTGATTCAGAACCTCACCGAAACCACTGCTTTCCCGCTAGCGCGCCGGGAGTGGTGGATGCCGACCGACCTTCTGCGGCGAGACGTGGGCGACGCACGGCATGGAGCCTATCCGCTCATCGCCGGCTGCCGAAGGCGTAGACGCGATCGGTGCCAACCAGGACCTGGCCGCGGGCTATGCTCGGACCGGTGTACTTGCCGCCCTGCCCGAGCTCCTGCTCGCCGCTGCGCCAGAGGATGCGCAGGGTGAGCGCATCGAGGGCGTAGAGCAGCGGACGGCGGGTGTCGTCCTTGGTCAGGTTCTTCGAGCGCTGCGGCATATCGAGTACCCAGATCACCGCCTCGCGCTCGCCGTCGCTGCTCACCACCGCGCAGCCGGGATTGGTCATCGCCAGGGTCTTCTCCACCCCGTCGAGCTCAAGGTAGGCAGGCGCGCCGGGCGCGGTGACGATGCGCAGGCGCGCCACGCTCGGCGGTATGCTTCCGGTCGATCCGGCATAGGAGAAGGAGACCCCGGTTGCCACCAGGTAATGTTTACCGCCGGCGGCGAAGTAGGCCGGGGTGGAGCGCGAATGCGCGAAATCCATGGCGCCGATCTGCTCCGAATAGGGGCCGAAGACATTGAGCGGGCCGCGCGCCTGGAACTGCGGCTGCGGCGTGGGCGGCAGCAGCGAGGTATCGCTGGCGGAGTCCTTGCTCACGGGCGGGCGGTGCATGAGGCCGCCAGCGAGCTTCTGGCGGTCGATGAGGTAGACGTTGCCCTGCTTGCCGCCGATGGCGACCAGGCGCGGGGTGGCGGTCTGGGCGGGATCGAGCGCGGGGATGAGCATGGCCGAGCTCGAGCCCAGGTCGATGTCGGCGCGGTCGAGGGTATCGTAGTTGAATGGGGTGTAGGTGCCATTGAGCGCCAGGCCGCCGGCGCCTGGTTCGCCCCAGCGCAGCAGGGTCTCTCCCCACACCCCCGGCTTCTCGCCCGCGCCCGGCGCGCTGTTGCCGGTCACCCCATAGATGTTGCCGTTTTCGTCCATGCTCAGGCCGGCCGCACCCCAGATCCCACCGTTATTGCGCTCCGGGCTTGGCGCGCTGGAGAAAGCGTGGGCGATGGCTGGGCGCACGGTGTCGACCGCCACCATCCAGCCGGGCACGCCGTCGCCATAGGCGCCGAAGGCGATGTAGACCAGCTTCCCGGAGTGGCTGAGCAGGAGCGCGCTGCGCTGCGAGGTGGCGCCCTGCGCCCCCATCGCCGACGGTCCGTTGCTGTTGATGCCGGGCTGATTGAGCGCGTCCTTGGAGATCGCCACTGGCCAGCCCGGCAGCACGTGGCCGTCGCCGAGGCCAAGCGCATAGAGTTTCCAGCCGCGACCGGGCTCCTCGCTGGTGGCGGCGCAGACGTAGAGCCTACCGGCGGCGTGGTCGATCACCGGGGTGCCGAGGACCCCCATCGGCACGCCGCCGTCGGTGCCGTGCGCCGGCTTGCCCAGGCAGCAGCGCCACAGGATGGCGCCGGCAGCATGGGCGCTCTGGGCGGCGGCATTGATGGCGTAGACGTAATCGTTGCTGGTGGCGGCGATCACCACGCGGTAGGTGCCGGCGCTGCCCGGCGCGGTGATCGCCAGCTGGTCGAGGTAGAGCGGCGCGGCGTAGAGATGGGCCGCCTGGTCGTTGCAGCGGTCGAGCTCTTCCGATTTCCACAGCAGACCGAAGCCCGCGGAGGAGACTTCGCTGACCGTGAGGTGATCTTCATGTGCGAACCAGCCGGTGCGCTGGGCGGTGCCGCGGAAGGTGGTGACATCGTGGTCGACCGCGACCGTGGCCTCGGCGCCCACAGCCCAGGTGGCGGTAAGCAGGGGCAGCACGGCCAGGGAGCGGATGGACAGCATGGGCATGACCTCGGGGCACCGGGCAGATAAAGTAGGATGGCTGCGAACGCAGCGAGGGCGCGGTGCGCCCAGCTCAGGGCGGCAGCGGCTGGAGGGCGAAGGCCTTGAACTGGATCTTCATCGGCGGACCGACGTGCAGCTGCAGCGCGAGGATGCCTGACTGGTCCGCGTCCTTGACTGAGCCGTCGATGGTCTCGGACAGCAGGGTGCCGTTGATCCAAATGGTCATGGTGGTGTGCTTGGCGGTGAGCTGGTAGTGGTTCCATTCGCCCTTCGGCTTGACCGTGCGCAGCAGGGCGGAGCGCTCGCCGATAGCCTCGATCTTGGTCTTGGCGGTGCCGTCGCCGAGCCACACGCGCTGGCCGACCAGCGCGAGGATGCCGCGCCCGGTCTCCTCGCTGTAATTCATCCCGTTGTTGACACCGGACTCGATGTTGGCCTGGTAGCCGGCGACCAGGTAATGGCCGAGATCGCGCGAGCGGTACTGCAGCCCGGAGTTGGCCCAGTCGGTGAGGATGCGGTAGTCGAAGGTGATGGTGAAGTCGCTGACCGTGCCGGCGCGCCACAGCAAGAAGGTGTTCTTCTTCAGCGGCTTGGCGCTGGTGGCCTCGCCGGTGATGCAGCCATCCTCGACCCGCCAATAGTCCGGGTCGCCATCCCAGCCCGCAAGGGTGGCGCCGTCGAACACGCTCACCAAAGCGGGCGTCGCCGCATCGCCGGCGCTGGCTGGCGACCAGCAGGCGACGGCGGCGAGCAGGGCGGCGCCTGCCGCGATCAGCCACCCGGCGCGCACTCTCAGCCGCGGCGGCACGGATTCAAAAGGCACGGCAGGCATCCCGCCCCGCCTACTCGCCAAACACTTGGCGGTGGGCCGAGGAGAAGGCGATGAAGAGCACGGCGTCCTCGGTTCCGATGTTCTTGGCGCTATGGTGGACGCCGGCGGGGATGCTCACGGTATCCCCCGCATGCATGGTCTCGGCGCGCCCGTTCTCCAGGCTCTGCACGATGGTGCCGCTGATCACGTGAAGCACCTCGTCGCAGTTGGGATGGTAGTGGCGCGGGTTCTGCTGGCCGGGGCGCAGCACGCACTTGCCCACGGTCATGGTCGCCGAGCTGTGCATGTCGGCGGAGACATACCAGGTCAGCTCGCCCCAGGTCTGCGGCAGCACCTTGTACTGGCCGGCATGGACCACCACCGAGGTGTCGGACGGGGCGTCCGCCGTGGAACGCGCATCACCGTCGCAACCGCCGAGCATCAGGAGTGCGGGGATGGCAAAGGATAGGCAGAGGGCGGAGGAAGGACGCATCGTAAACTCCAGGGGAGGGTAGGTCATTTCGCCGGCGTCGCAGCCGGCGTTGGTTGCGTTGGTTGCGTTGGTTGCGGCGTCAGCGGCGAATCGACGCCGCCGGCGGGGATCTCGACATGGGCGCTCCACAGGATGCCATTGAGCACCAGGCGGCGCACCGGCTCGACGCGCATCGAGGTGACGTAATGCAGGCCGGTGAAGCCGAAGCTGCGTCCCCCGCCGCTGCGCTCATAGGTCCAGGCCACGGTGTGCTCGACCGGCTTCTCGGGTGGGGCGATGGCGGTGAGCAGCGGGGTGATGCCCTTCAGATCGGGTGCGAAACGCAGGGTGGGATAGATCTCGTCCTTGTAGGAGAAGCTGGTCCAGCCGCGGGCCACCGCGCTCTCGCCATGGCTCTGGGTGTAGGCGCACATGACATTGGCGCGGTCGATCATGCCGTAGCGGCAAGCGCCGAGCCAGTCGAGCAGCGGGATCGAGGTGTTGTCTTCGGGCAGCGAGGTGGCCTGGTGCAGGCAGACCAGGCCGACCCCCTGCTCCATCAGCTTGGCGAAGGCGGCGCGCCGCTCGGGATTGAGCAGCGGATGCGGCGTCTGCTGGATGCCATCGAAGTACCACACCACCGTGTTCGCGCCGGCGAGGGCAGCGCTGTCCGCCGGCCATTCTCCTGGAAAGCTCACCACGCTCAGGCCGTGGACGTTGGTGGTCGTAAGGAGCGCCTGCTTGATCTCGCCTAGGCCGCTGACGAAGTCGTGCTCGCCCGGGCCATGGCTCTTTTTGCCGCCGATCAGCACCACGCGCTTGCCGGTGGCATCGCCGGGCGCCTCGCCGCCCGTGAGCGGCAGCACAGCAGATCCGACCGCCACCAGGGCGACCAGGGCGAGGCGGGCGTAAGGTCGGGAGTTCATGCGGGTCTCCGGGCGCGGACCTTGGCGGGAACGGCGTTCTTCCGCGCGGCGGCCAGGCTCATGCCTTGGAACTCGCGCACCTGCTGGGTGATCGCGGTCTCGACCGGCAGGCGCTCCATCGAGGAGGCGCCATAGAAGCCGTTGACCCCCGGGCAGGCGTTGAGGATGGCCTGGGCGTCCTGGGGCGAGGAGATCGGTCCGCCGTGCGCGAGCACCAGGATGTCCTCGCGCACCGCGCGCGCCGCGCTGGCGATGGCGCGGATCTCCTCCGCGCACTGCTCCAGGGACTTCGCACTCAGCGCGCCGATGCCGCCGCCAGTGGTCAGCCCCATGTGCGCGACCACGATATCGGCGCCGGCACTGGCCATGAGCCGGGCCTGGTCAGGGTCGAAGACGTAGGGTGTGGTCAGGAGATCGAGGTCATGCGCGGCGGCGATGCAGTCGACCTCAAGCTGGAAGCCCATGCCGGTCTCCTCGAGGTTGGCGCGGAAGTTGCCGTCGATCAGCCCGACGGTTGGGAAGTTCTGGATACCGGCAAAGCCCATCTCGCGCAGCTCGCGCAGGAAGCGCTCGCGCAGCAGGAAGGGGTCGGTGGCGCACACCCCGGCGAGCATCGGCGTGCGTTTGACCGCGGTCAGCAGTTCGCGCGCCATCTCCTTGACCACCTCGTTGGCATTGCCGTAGGGCATCAGCCCGGCGAGCGAGCCGCGCCCGGCCATGCGGTAGCGCCCGGAGTTGTAGATCACGATCAGGTCGATGCCGCCGGCCTCCTCGCATTTGGCGCTGATGCCGGTGCCAGCGCCGCCGCCGATGATGGGATGGCCGGCGGCGACCTTGGCGTGCAGGCGGGCGAGGATGGCGGCGCGGGCTTCGCTCATGGCGTGCGTCCAGTACGGGAGCTCAGGGTGGCGGGCAGGGTGGCGATCGCCTGGAAGGCGGCGACCAGCGCGTCGGCGAAGGCGGGGTCATTGAGGTCGAGGTCGAGGCGCTCCAGCCGACGGCCCGGCGCATGCGCCACCGCGCGCTCGAGCTCCTCGATGAGGGCGCGATCGGCGGCGGGATCGTGGAACGGCTGGCCCGCTGCGCTCAGCATTGAGGTGCTGCGCTCGGGCATCAGCACGGTCAGCGGCGCGTGCGCGCGATTGATCTTCGCCGCCATCCAGCGCGCACACTCGCGGTTCTCTTCCACCGTGGTGCGCATCAGGGTGATCTGCGGATTATGCACATGCAGCCGGCGGCCGCTGAAGCGCTCCGGCACGGTGGCCGCCGCGCCGAAGTTGACCATGTCGAGTGCGCCCAGGCTCATGACGTAGGGGATGCCGGCGGCGATGATGGCCTCGAAGCGGCGCGGTCCGGCCGGGAAGATGCCGCCGACCACCTCATCGGCCACCTCGGTGGTGGTGATGTCGATTACCGCGCCGATCAGGCCGTCCGCCACCAGCTGCTCCATGGTCCGCCCGCCGGTGCCGGTGGCATGGAAGACCAGGCATTCGTAGCCCATCTCCTCGAGCTGGGCGCGCACGCGCTCGACGCACGGGGTGGTGACCCCGAACATGGTCAGCCCCACGGTCGGCCTGCCGGAGGCCGCCTGCGCCGCCTGGGCCGCCATGCCGGCGATGGCATGGGCGGCATTGCCCAGCACCCGCCGCGAGACGCGATTGAGCCCGGCGACGTCGACCACCGCCGGCATCAGGATGAGATCGCTGTTGCCGACGTAAGGTGCGGTATTGCCGCTCGCCACCGTCGAGACCAGCAACTTGGGCACGCCGATGGGCAGGGCGCGCAGCGCCGGCGCGATCAGCGCGGTGCCGCCGGTGCCGCCCAGGCCGACGGCTGCGCTCACCAGCCCGGCCTCCTGGCGGCGGCGCATGAAGATGGTCAGCGCCTCGCCCATGGCGGTTATCGCCGCGCCGCGGTCGCTGCACCCGAGCACCGCGGCGCGGCCGCCGGGATGGCAGTCGGCTACCGTTTCGCGGCATATGTCGGGTGCGAGCTGGGCGGCATGCTTGGTGCCGACATCGACGGTCACCACGCTGGCACCAGTGGCGCGGGCGGTGCGCGCGAGGAAGTCGAGCTCGATGCCCTTGCTGTCCATGGTGGCGATGGCGTGGATGACGGGAGGCATGGTGGTCTCACTGAGCAAGTGGTATGCCAGTGGCCGACCATCCTGCCTTCCGCCGCCCTGGCAATGCCGGATTGCCCTCCGCATCCAACGCGAAGAGCGCATTTTCCGCTAAATTCCCGCGCAATTCCCGCCCTCGGCCCCGCCGGGCGGCGGGATTGTCCGCGGCCCGGCGGGCAGGTGGGTGATGCGACCATGCCCCACCAGCCGTCCTTTGGATACTATCGACCGGGAAGCGGTGTATACACCGGTATCCACATGGGGATGCGATGGGCCAGGACTGGATCACCGAGCTGCGTCGACGCGGAAGCAGTGCCGCCCCGGTGGTCGCGGTGGTGGCGGGCAGCGGCCAGGTGGCGCGTTGCGCGGTCGAGGCCAAGGCCGATCTCATCTTCGGCCTGAGTGCGGGCGTCTACCGCCATGTCGGCAGCGGCTCGCTTGCCTCCTTCATGCCCTACGGCAACTCCAACCTGCAGACGCGCGAGCTGCTGACCCGGGCGGTAATGCCGCGCGCCGCAACGGTGCCGGTAGTTGCCGGGGTGTGCGGCCATGATCCGACCATCGACCTCGACGCCCTGCTCGCGGAGTATGCCGCCCTCGGCGTGGTCGGTATCACCAACTGGCCGGCCCTCGGCTTCATCGACGGCGCCTTCCGCGCCGCCCTCGCCGCCGAGGGCGTTGACGAGGCGGCGGAGCTGGCGCTGCTCGCCCGCGCTCGTGCGCGCGGCCTGGCGACCTTCGGCTTCGTGCTCGACCGCTCCAGCGCGCAGCGCTTCACCGCCGCCGGCTGCGACGCCCTGGTGCTCGATCTCGGGCTGACCAGGCAATGGGCGGATGTGCACGAGCACCGCGACCAGCTGCGGCAGTCGATCAGCCAGCTCAATGGCATGGCCGAGGTGGTGCGCGCCAGCGGCCGCGATCCGCTCTGCCTGGCCTTCGGCGGCCCGGTGGTCAACGCCGACGACTTCGCCGAAGTGCTGCGCTACGGCTTCGTCCACGGCTTCGCCGGCGGCTCGGTGTTCGAGCGCCTGCCGGTGCAGGACGTGGTCACCAGCACCATCAACCGCTTCAAGGGCGTGGCGGTCGACCATGCCGCCCATGCGGACGCCAGCGAGGAGAGCGGGCTGCTCGAGATGGTGGGGCGGGCGCCGGTGATGAAGCGCATGTACTCCCTGATTTCGCGTGTCGCGCCGACCGATGTCAACGTCTGCATCGAGGGCGAATCGGGCACCGGCAAGGAGCTAGTGGCGACCGCCATCCACCGCCTCAGCCACCGCGCCAACCAGCCCTTCGTCACCCTCAACTGCGGCGCCCTGCCCGACAGCCTGGTCGAGAGCGAGCTGTTCGGCCATGAACGCGGCGCCTTCACCGGCGCCGAGCGGCGGCGGTTGGGCAAATTCGAGCTCGCCCACGGCGGCACCCTGTTCCTCGACGAGGTCGCCGATCTCAGCCGGCATGCCCAGGTCGCCCTGCTGCGCGCCATCCAGAGCCGGGAGATCACCCGCCTCGGCGGCGAGCGCTCGCTCCAGGTTGATGTGCGGGTGGTGGTGGCGTCGCACCAGGCCCTGGCGCAGGCGGTCGCCGATGGACGCTTCCGCGCCGATCTCTACTACCGCCTCAACCACTTCACCATCGGGGTGCCGGCGCTGCGCGAGCGCCGCGAGGACATCCCCCTGCTGGTCGCGCGCATGATGCTCAAGCTCTCGGCCCAGCTCGGGCGCACGGTGCGGGGCGCGACCCCGGGCTTCCTGGAGAAGCTGTCGCAGCACGCCTGGCCGGGCAACGTGCGCGAGCTGCAGCACGCGGTGCTGCGCTGCGCCCTGCTCGAGGACCGCGACCTGATCACCGGCCATGCCTTCACCCCTTCCGACGGATCGCCGCCGCCGCCCGGCTTCCGCGATCCCGCCCAACTCCGCCAGCTGGCCGAACGGGCGCTGACCGAAGCGCAGGGCAACAAGTCGCGCGCGGCCGACCGGCTCGGCATCACGCGCAAGACGCTGTATGGCTGGCTGCGCGGCTAAGCGGCGTATATCTCAGCCAACGATGGGAATGGCGATATCGATTCGGGCGAATTGAAGCCCACCTCCGAATTCCCCGTCCACCCCAACAGCGCAAAATCCGCACAGACGCATGCCGGGGCGGCAACCGGACAGCCTATCGGTTCCACCGGCGATTGCGTGATTGATACTATTTTACCGCTCAATTCGCCGAACTGACTACCGCCATATACAGCCGATGGTGCTCTCGGTAGCCGGTCGGTCGGACCCCGCCAGCTGCTGGGCGCACCCGTCCAGCTGCAGCTGCGCGCAACGCTGGAAGTGCAACCGCGCGGATCCCGCGGCGTTTAATTCTTTTTCCTCGACCCGGCGGCGGCGCCGCCGGCGGCGTCCGCCCGCCGGCGCGGTGCGTTGGCATGGCACGTGCTCACCGTGATCCACTGCCATGATCTGCACCCCACCTCGGCGAGGAGCGGCCACTGCCGCCGGGACCGCGCGCGCGCGTGTCCAGGCGGGGAAGGCGCGGCGCGCCTTCACCCTCTTCGAGGTCGCGATCTCGCTGATCATCGTCAGCTTCGCCATCATCAGCGCCGTCATGCTGTTCCCGATCGGCATCCGCGCCCAGACCGCCTGCCGCTTCCAGGTCTACGCCACCGCCAAGGCGATGGAGATGGTCACCACCTTCTCGACCTGCTACACCGACAACGGGGCCGGCGAGGTCGAGGCTCCGGATCCCTGGGATGTCCCGGTCGGCCATGGCAGCCTGGCGCCGGACCTCGAACGGCGGCTGTCCTCCTATCGCTTCGGCATCTTCCCGCTGCCGTCGGCGATCGCCCAGCGGCTGGATTCCGACGGCGACGAGATCCAGGGCATCCTCGCCGAAGGCGGCTACCTCTACTACTCGCAGCCGCTGGCCACCACCGGCTTCCGCGATAGCTCCATCCCCGACCTCTCGCCCAACGAGGCGCAGCGCTTGGTCTTCGCGGTGAGCGGCTACGCGCAGCAGAACGCCATCGACCACTTCCCGTGGAAGGCCTGGCCCTACTACGCCCCCTACCCGTCGCCGCCGGCCCACGGCTTCCATCTCGCGGAGAACGGCTTCTCGACCAATGCCGGGGCCCAGGTCCTCAACGGCGCGTATCTGTGGGAGGACACCTCGGATGCCGACATCGGGCCGGTCTTCTGGGCCAAGGCGCCGGGCGGGATGACCTACGGCTACAAGGACTATTTCACCACCCTGACCCTCGACAGCGCCAAGCGCTATTGCCAGGCCGCGCTGTGGTACTGCGCGCGCAAGCATTTGCCGAGCGCGCTCTTCGATACCACCGTCCCGCTCACTGCCTTCCAGAACGGCACGCCCTGGCAGCAGGTCCAGGGCCTGCGCTTCCTCGCCCACGCCGCCACCTGCCTGACCAAGTACGTCAGCAAGGCGACTTTGGCCGGCGCCGGCGTGCCGCTCGACCCCATCGACCTCACCGGCAGCGGCACGGTCTCCGCCGCCTTCACCGTGACCTACGACAAGCTCACCGCGCTGCACGAGAGCTGCATGAACCTGGCGATGCTCTTCGCTGCGAGCTTCCCCTACGACTGGGCGGTGCCGCGTCCGCTCAACCGGGCGATCATGATGGATCATCCCCTGCTGCAGTACGACCTCTTCGGCCCCGTCCTCAGCGGGACCATCTTCGGCACCGGGATCGCCGCCTCGCAGTGGCGGCCGTTGTCGGCCCAACCGGTGGTGAACATCGGACGCAGCTTCCAGTTCATGGATGACCACCATGCCATCGACCCCGCGCTGTGGAGCACCGAGACCATCCCGGCGAAGAGCGGGGACCAGGACCACTTCACCTTGTGCAAGCCGTTCCAGCCCGCCGAGCGCTGCGCCAGCTGGTGTTCTGGACCGTCGACTGGACCAACTACGAGGATTTCGAGACCGCGCCCAGCGCCCCGGTCGAGGCCAGCAGGTATCCGCGGGCAGCCCCGCACCCCGGGCAGTCCTTCACCGGGCTGATGCAATCTATGCCATTCATGGACTGGCAGCAGTTCGACTACCGCAATCCGGAGAAGGTGATCGCCTTCACCCGCGATGTCAGCGCCCTGCCGACCGGCGCCGACGTCAGCGCCATCGTCAATGGCAGCCAGGCGAACAACAACTCCGCCCCGGGTCCGCCGGGCAACAGCGACCATGGCACCAGCACAGCCCAGCTGAGCTGCTTCTGCGGGGTGTACGGCGCCGACCGCAACAACAACAAGGTCCTCGACCGCGGACCGGTGCCGAAGTCGGTGCGCCTGCGCGCCATCCCGATCGGTCGCTTCAACTACTACGATGGGCGCGTCCTCGCGCCGATGCGCTGACGGAGCCCACCTTGCCTGCATCCCGACCCCGCGCGCGCCGCGCCTTCACCCTGATCGAACTGATGATCGCCATCGCCCTGGGCATGGCGATCATCTTCACCGCGCTGTCCGGCTTCCGGGTCGCATCGCAGTGCGTGACGGTGGTCAACCGCATGTCGCTCGAGAACAGCCTGATGCGCGCCGGCGTCCTGCAGGCGCTCGAAGAAGCGGACCATTGGTGGCTCTACGACGACCCCAACGATGCCGCCCAGCAGCCCCTGCGCGGTTCGACCGGTGTCCGTGGCCTGCCCTTCACGCCCTTCGCCGGGCGGTTCGCCCTCGCCGCCAACGCCAGCGATCCCGAGCATGACACCGGCTTCGACCCCGGCTACCAGTGGCCGGCGAACGACTCGCGCGGCTGGTTCCACGCCAACACCCAGGAATGCGTGTATGCGACCGATCGCCGCTTCGGCCATTACGAGATATTCGCCCATCTCAAGCCGTTGCCCAACCTGGGCAAACCGTTCGGCAGCGGGGTTGCCTTCGGCACCGCCAAGCCGCGCCATCTCTGGCTGTTCAACCAGCTCGAGGGGCTGAAGAACAACCTCGGCTACTATGGCGCGATGGAGTACATGCCGGCCAACACCATCTACGCCGTGCTCGGCAACGGCGCCACCGATGAGATGCTCTCCGAGGAATGGACCAAGCCGACCCCGCCGGGGACCGCCTACCACGTCGGCAACGTGGACGGCAATGGCACCCAGACCCCGCGCGGCCTCTACAACCTGACCAAGGACAACAGCGTGGCGGTGATCCCGGGCTCACCCTACACCTACGACAAGGTGCACCACAAGTACGGTTCGCAGTTCAGCCCCGAGGACCTCGCGCAGCGCAATTTCATGACCTACAACGTCAACCAGTACGCCAACGTGGCCGACC
>JAYVMM010001000.1:0-1647 GCA_043758975.1 Planctomycetota bacterium
CCGAGTCGCTCGCCGACTGCGAGATCGCCTTCATTTGCGTCGGCACGCCGATGACCGACTCCGGCGAGGCCGACCTGAGCTACGTCGAGGCCGCCGCGCGCGACATCGGGCGCGCGCTCACCGGCTATTGCCTGGTGGTCGACAAGAGCACGGTGCCGGTCGGCACCGCGGACAAGGTGCGCGGCTGGATCGGCGAGGAGCTTACGCGCCGCGGCGCCACCCATCCCTACAACGTGGCCTCGAATCCCGAATTCCTCAAGGAAGGCTCGGCGGTCGATGACTTCATGCGCCCCGACCGCGTGGTGGTGGGCGTCGATGCGCAGCGCGCCGAAGTGCTGCTGCACGACCTCTACGCGCCCTTCATCCGCAACGGCCTGCGCTTCTACACCATGGACATCCGCTCGGCGGAGATGACCAAATACGCCGCCAACGCCATGCTGGCGACCAAGATCAGCTTCATCAATGAGGTCGCCAACATTTGCGAGGCGGTGGGCGCCGATGTGCGCCAGGTGCGCCTGGGGGTGGGCGCCGACAGCCGCATCGGGCTGCAGTTCCTCCATCCCGGGGTCGGCTACGGTGGCAGCTGCTTCCCCAAGGATGTGCGCGCGCTGGTGCACACCGCCGCCGGGGCCGGCTACCAGGCCGAACTGCTGCAATCGGTCGACAACATCAACCAGCGCCAGAAGGCGGTGCTCCAGCGCAAGCTGCGCGCCTGGTGCGAGCTCAAAGGCCGCGCGCTCAGCGGGCTGACGGTCGCAGTGTGGGGGCTGGCATTCAAGCCCAACACCGACGATGTGCGCGAGTCGCCGGCGATCGAGCTGGTGCGCGATCTCGCGGCGGCGGGGGCGGCGGTGCGCGCGCACGACCCCAAGGCCATCGACGAGGCCCGGCGCGCGCTCGGTGCGCTGCCGCGCGTGACCTACGTCGACGACCCCTACGCCGCCACCGAAGGCGCCGACGTGCTCTGCCTGATGACCGAATGGCGGCCCTACCGGCGCCCGGACTTCCGCCGCCTCGCCGCCCAGCTGGCGGCCAAGGTGATCTTCGACGGGCGCAACCAGTACGAGGAGGCGCGCGCTGCCGAGCACGGCCTCGAGCTCTATCCGATCGGCGTGCCGGCGCTGTTCACCACCCGCCGCCCGCGCGGCGGCGCTGGGCCATGAGCAGGGCGGCAGCCGCGCCCCTGCCCGCTGCTGGCCGCTGACGCGATGCCCTGGCTCCAGCGCGCGCTCACCCTCCATGCGCGCCCGCGCGGCTTCCACCTGGTGACTGACGAGATCTGCGACCAGCTGCCCGAGCTGCGCGGGCTGCGCATCGGCATCGCCCATCTCCTGCTCCAGCACACCTCGGCGTCGCTCCTGCTCAACGAGAATGCCGCCCCCGCGGTGCGCGGCGACCTCGAGCGCTGGGGCGCGGCGGCGGTGCCTGACGGGGACGCCTGCTTCCGCCACGATGACGAGGGCCCCGACGACATGCCGGCGCACGTCAAGGCGGCGCTCTACGGCTGCAGCCTCAGCCTGCCCATCCGCGCCGGCGCGCTCGCGCTCGGCACCTGGCAGGGAATCTGGCTGGGCGAGCACCGCATCCACGGCGGTGCTCGCACCGTGCTCGCAACCCTTAACGGCGAAGCCTGAGTCACGGCGAAGC
>JAYVMM010001001.1:0-1655 GCA_043758975.1 Planctomycetota bacterium
AGCAGGGACCTGGAGGCAAACGCGGTGCTTGACATGCCCTGGCCTCAGCGCCCCGCCGGGGGGCGCGCGCGGTGCTGGCTGGACCTGGTGGCCGGGGTGGCGGATCACGGCGCTTCGAGGCGATCCCAATCCGCCGGACCGTCGCCGAGCAGGGCGCGGACCCGTTCCGCCTGCCGCCCGCTGCTGGTCAGGCCGCGCTTGGCGATGTGGCCATCGGCGATCCAACCGAGCATGATCGTGGTCGGTGCCTGCGCCGCCGGTATGGCCCCCTGCTGGCGGCAGCGCACCCGATAAGCGGGCTTGGTTTCCTGCATCCGGGCCAGCGCCACATACCACTCCAGGGCGCGCACGAGGTGCTGGTCCTGCACCGGCGCGTCCGGGCCGATGGCATGGAGGTCGCCCAGGCGGCGCAGGCACTCGGCAACCGCCAGCTTGGCATAGGGCAGCTCATCCACGTTGAATTCCACCTTCTCGATTGCCGCCATGAACCACGTCGCCGCCTGCTCGGTGAAGGCGACATACTCCTCGAGCAGGCGCCTGCGCTCACGCACCAGGCCGCGTAGGATCCCGGCGTCCGCGGCCCCCACGAGCCGTTCGTCGAGCTGCGCCAGGATGGGGCGGCATTCCCCGAGATCCCCCTGGCGCAGTGCCATCCCCAGGTAGACTAGCCCGGCCACTTCGTAGGCCTCATTGTTCAGGCGCACGTCCTCGAAGATGCCGCGGTAGATCGGCAGCCACCTGCCGAGGCTGAAGCTCTCGCCCTCCTTGATGTAGACCACCACCTTGTCGTTGACCTCCTCGTAGCCACGCGCCAAGGCGGGGTGGGAAATGAGCAGGTTGATGCGGCAGCGCATCGCCCAGGCGGCAGCCAGGGCGATCTTGGCCAGCGTCCTGGACTCAGCGCCGCGCTTGGCGTAGCAGGCGAGCGCATAGCGGTATTTGCGCTCGAGCGTAATGTCGCCCTGGCCAATCGTGAAGGTCGCGCGCTCCGGCGGCGGCAGGCCTTTGGCACGGTTGACCGCGAGCGCGAGCTGGATGCCCGTGCTGATGTCGGTCTGCCGCTCGCTGGCGAAGCGCTGCTCGACCCAGGTGGTGAAACCCTGTGCGAACGGCCTGCTGAAGCGGCCACTGCGCTCATCTCATTCCGCGGTCAGCGCAGTGAAGTAGCTGGTGGTGTCGGTGGCGACGTAGGAGTCGTATTCGCACGCGCTTGAACTGTGCCGGCAGCCGTCGTCGTCGGTGCCCATGTCGGCGAGGATCTCGCCGCCGGACTGGGTGGCCGGGACCACCACCACGGGGAAGACCGAGCCGGTGATCGGCGAGACCATGTTGATATCGCGCATCTCCAGCGCCTGCGCTGATGGTCCGGCGCTGGTGTGGGCCGCCAGGAGCAGCGCGGCGAGCACCGGGACGGATCCAGTCGCTCCCTGTAAGATGCTGCACAGGAGTGAGATAGGCGACTGAATCGGGCGGGGCGCGGACATCAGGTACTCCCAGGGTGCACCCGCAGGCATCGGGCGCGCGAACAGCGTAGGAATCCGGCCCATCATGCCACGAGCAGGGACCTGGAGGCAAACGCGGTGCTTGACATGCCCTGGCCTCAGCGCCCCGCCGGGGGGCGCGCGCGGTGCTGGCTGGACCTGGTGGCCGGGGTG
>JAYVMM010001002.1:0-4259 GCA_043758975.1 Planctomycetota bacterium
ACCAACTTCGAGCTCCTGCCCGAGCCGCCGGATCGGCGCCCGGGCAACAATCCCTGGCCGCAGTGGGCGCGCATCAAGCGCATCTCCTCCTCGGTCGAGGAGATGACCGAGAAGGGCGGCGGCGTGCACTACTCCCTGGCGACCAAGAAGTTCATCGGCGCCGAGGGCAAGGTGAAGGCGCTGCAGACCATCCAGCTCGAATGGTCGTCGGGCAAGCCGGTCGAGGTACCAGGCAGCGAGCGCGAATGGCCGTGCGGCCTCGCCCTGCTCGCGATGGGCTTCCTTGGCCCGCGCCGCGCCGGGTTGCTCGAGCAGATCGGCTGCGCCATCGACGAGCGCGGCAACATCACCTGCGACCCCGCCACGCGTATGACCTCGGTTGACGGGGTGTTCGCCGCCGGCGACGCGCGCCGCGGGCAGTCGCTCATCGTGTGGGCGATCAGCGAGGGCCGCGAGGTCGCGCGCTGCGTCGACGGCTGGCTGACCAAGCAGGTGTCGCTGCTGCCCAAGGTGCGCATCGAGGCCTTCGCCTATTGATGCGAGCGTGAGCGCTCCGGCCTACTTTGTCCTATGGGCGGGTCTGGGCGCCCGGGATAGGCGCTGGCAGGCGGCACTCGGGGATGGATGCTGGGCGCCCGCGGGGCCGATCCATGGGCGATAGCCCGAGCAGCACCACCATCGCCACCGCCTCGCGCACCAGCCGTACGGTGCGCGCCGCGGCCACGCGCGATCCGGAGGCAGCGCGCGCGGTGAGCGCGCGCGCTCTCATCATCGGCGCGTCCACCTGCGTCCTGCTCGCGATCGCCACCCCGCTCAACGACTGGACGCTCAACGGCAGCTACCTCTTCGGCGCCCACCTGCCGCTCGCCGTCACCGTGCTCGCGCTCACCTTCGCCCTGGTGGTCAACCCGCTGCTCGGACGCGCCCGCCTGCGCCCGGGCGAACTGGTGGTGATCGTGAGCATGGTGCTCGCCCTGGGCGGGGTGGTATCGAGCGGGCTGATGCGGGTGTTCCCCGGCGTGCTCGCCGGCCCCGCGCACTACCTGCCCTTGAACGATCCCAACCTCGCCCCCTACGTCGCGGTCGAAGGCGGTTCCTCCCTGCTCAGCCCCGGGCTCTTCGTCGGCCTACCGGCGCGCGGCGCGATCCAGACCGCCGACCCGGAGTACCGCCTGGTGGTCGATGGCTTCTTCAATGGCCTCGGCCATGGGCCGGCGGTGGTCGGCCACCGCGCGCGCGTGCGCTGGCGCGACCACGACGGTGAGCATCGCGCCATCACCGTCGGCGGCGAGGTCGCGCACGAGCTGCGCGCCGTCCCAGGCTACCTCGACCTGGGGTCGCCGCTCGGGCGCGCGCTCAGCGGCTGCCACGCCGGCGATGTGGTGCAGGGGCCGGAGGGCGAGATCAGCGTGCTGACAGTCGAGCCCCCCGGCATCCCGTGGCACGCCTGGCTGGCGCCGGCGGCGCGCTGGCTGCCGCTCTTCGCCGGCGGCCTGCTGTGCTGCCTGGCGATCGCCAGCCTGGTGCATCCGCAGTGGGTCGAGCGCGAGCGCTTGCCTTTCCCCATCGCCCAGGTCACCCTCGCCTTCCTTGAGGCGCCGCCGATCGGGCGGCGCTTCGCCGCGCTCTACCACCAGCCGATGTTCTGGGTCGCCTTGGCGGTGCCGGTGGTGGTCTTCACCAGCCAGGGGCTGATGACCTGGGACCTGCTGCCGTTGGCCATTCCCACCGAGTTCAACTTCCGCGCCCCCTTCGCCGGTGACCCGTGGTCGAAGGTGTGGGACTACGACCACCTCTTCAACGTCCACATCTACTTCAGCGTCATCGCGCTCTCCTTCTTCCTCACCCTCGACGTCAGCTTCAGCCTGTGGTTCTTCTTCGTGCTCACCAATCTGGCGGTGATGGTGCTGCACACCTGGGGCGTCCCGGTCGCCTACGACCAACCGATGCAGGCCGGCACCGGCGGCTATGCGGTGGAGTGCCTGCTCATCCTCTGGGTCGGGCGCGTATACTACGCCCGCCTGCTGCGCGCGGCGCTGTTCGGCGGCGCCCAGGGCGAACTGCGCGCGCTGGTGCCCTGGGTGTGGCTGCTGCTGCTGGGCGCGGGGGCGATGGGCGCCTGGCTGGTGGCGGCGGGGGCGCAGCCCGGCCATGCCACCCTGCTAGTGTTACTCTTCCTCGGTTTCATCCTGGTGCTCGCGCGCCTGGTCGCCGAGGCCGGGGTGCCCTACATCGGCCTGCCCAACCCGATGACCCTCAACCAGACCATCTTCAGCCTGGTCGGCTTCCAGGCCCCGCTGTCCGCCCTCGCCCCACTCGCCTATGTCGGTTCGACCCTGCTCGCCGACCAGCGCGAGCTGCTCCTGCCCTACGCCATGCACAGCGAATATCTTGCTGCGCGCATCGGCATGCCGCGCCGGCACTGGCGGCTGAGCATGGTCCTGGTCATAACCCTGGTGCTTGGCGGCGGCATCGCCTGCGCCACCATGATCGCGCAGGCCTACCGCGGCAGCGGCTATGCCGACTGGTACTGGACCTTCAATTTCATCGACTTCGGCCTCGCCCCGCTCGCCGCCGGCTGGCAGAGCAGCGGAACGAACGTGGACCCCGGCGCCAGCTGGCTGTGCTATGGCGTCGGCGCGGCGCTGGTGGCGCTGCTCGGCGCCGGGCGCCTGCTGGTGCCCGGCTGGCCCTTCCATCCGCTCGGCTACATCGCCAGCATGCCCTACCCCACGCGCATGATCTGGTTCAGCTTCTTCCTCGGCTGGCTGGCCAAGTTCCTTATCATGCGCTATGGCGGCCCCGCACTCTACCTGCGCCTCAAGCCGGTGGCGCTCGGGCTGATCGCCGGCGAGGCCCTGGTCGCCGGCGCCTTCCTGCTGGTGCAGGCGGTCCTCCACCTCGCCGGCCTCGAGCCCGCCACCATCCCGCACTTCCTGCCCCATTAAAATAGGCCGATGAGCGACCACGACCACGAGCATGGCGACACCCCGCTGCAGGCGCACGACCGCCTGCCGCTGACCTGCACCCGCAGCGGCAGCTGCTGCCACGGCAAGATGGTGTGGCTCAACCCCTGGGAGCTCGCCTGCCTGGCGCATGCGCACGGCGAGACGGTTGCGGCTTTCAGTGCACGCTGCTGCGAGTTCGGCGGCATCCGCCTGCGCTTCGACGGCCCGCCCGGCTGGCGCGGGCTGCCGGCCTGCCGGCTCTACCATCCTGAGCAGGGCTGCCGTGTGCACGCCGCCCGCCCGCTCGCCTGCCGGCTCTACCCGCTCGCCCGCGAGCGCCGCGGCAAGCAGACCGGCTACTTCCACCAGGGCCGGGTCTTCCCCTGCCTGGCGGGCTGCCCCGAGGTGGTCGCGCTGCCGGCGCAAAGTGTCGCGGAGTACATCACTAACCAGGCCACCGCCGCCGGCGAACAGGCCCAGGACGCCTACCTCGAGGTCATGCAGGAGCTCGCCGACGGCGCCTTCGTGCTGCTGGTGGAGGGTGGCCTGGCGGCGAGCGGCGAGCGCCGCACCCTGCCGCGCTGGCGCGCGCTCAGTGAGGCGCACCCGCGTGCGCTCAGTGAGGCGATTCCGCCGGAGTGGCAAGAGGCGCTCACCGCACCCGCCCTGGAGCACGAACTCGAGGACCCGGCGCGCTTCGCGGTGAGTCATTTCACCTTGTTGCAGGCGCGCGCCCAGGAGTGCTTCGGCGCGCTGCGTGACCACGACCGCCTGCGCGACGCCTCGTGCCTGATGATGGCCCTCGCCCTGCATCTCGCGCGCGCGCTCGGGGCCGAGCCGCGCGAACTCGGGGCGCGCTGGATCAGTACTGCCAAGAAGCACGGCGCGCACGAATGAAGCCGTTAGCTCCCGCGGGCGGTCGGACATTGCCTTGGCCGACGCCGACCTAGAGTCGTGCCCTCCCGCAGTCGGGGGGGCGGCGCCGGCCTTGGTCGCAGCAGCAGCCCGATCCGGTGACGCAAGAGACGTCCAGCACTTGACTTGGAATACGGTCGCACGCAGCCATGCCGCACCCCCTGCACCTCATCCGCAACTTCTGCATCATCGCCCACATCGATCATGGCAAGAGCACCCTGGCGGAACGCCTGCTCCAGGCCACCGGGGCGATGAAGGAGCGCGAGGACAAGGACCTCACCGTGCTCGACGGCATGGACCTCGAGCGCGAGCGCGGCATCACCATCAAGGCCAAGGCGGTCTGCCTGTGGCATAAGCACAGCGACGGGCAGCTCTACCAGCTCAACCTCATCGACA
>JAYVMM010001003.1:0-5220 GCA_043758975.1 Planctomycetota bacterium
CCGACTCGACCTCGCCGAAGGCTTCGCGGTCCTGCGGGTGCTCGCCCGCCCAGTGCTGCAGGCCGGCAGAGATGCGCGCGAGGCTGAGCTCGCCATGCCAGGCGAGGTGGGTCGCGGTCATGCCGAGCGCCTCGGCGCCGGTGATCGCCGCGGGATCGTCGACTGCGGGCATCACCACCGTCATGTCGGTGACGCCGTCGGCGCCGCGCAGCTCGGGGCGGAAGTGGCTGGCGCTCTCGGTGCGCCCGCCCGAGCAGGCGTGGAACAGCGCCGGCACCGGCAGGCCCTGGTACTCGATGATCACCCCGCGCGTCTGATCGAGCGCCTCGGCGGTGCGCGGCGGCAGCTGGCGGGAGCCGGAATAGGCCATGTCGACGGTATAGTGCCAGTGCAGCTGCCAGCATTGCTGGGCGTTCTGCAGCCAGCGGTCGGCGGCATAGCTGCGCGCCACCACCGCCTGGGCCTTGAGCGCCTCCAGCGGCCAGGTCGGGTTGACCTCGCTTGCGAGCACCCCGGCGAGGTAGGTCTCCATGCCCACGCGCTCGACCAGCATCGCCTTGTGGCTGGCCGAGTCGAGGTGGACCTCGGCATCGCCGGCCAGGCGCAGGCGCACCGGCTTGGCGAAGGGCTGGGCGAGCAAGGCGGAGAAGGTGGCGCCCGCCCCGCGCAGGCGGATGACCACGTCGGGCCCGAGGTTCTGCGATCCGGTGGCGCTCGAGCGCAGACCGCCGGTCACCGCGGTGAACGAGACCACCCCGGCGGGCAGATCGATGCGGCGGGTGCGGCCCTCCAGCGTCCCCGCCTCGAGCAGGGTGAGCTCGAGCTGGGACGCGCTCTCCAGCAACACGCCCAGGCGCGGCTCCTGGTCGAGCGCGGGGACGACGCGGCGCACCAGCGGCGCCCCCGGCGCCAGGGCGCCCGCCGGAGTGCTCGGCGGCAGCGGCGCGGGGGCGGGGGTGTAGGCGGGCTGAGGCGCGGGGGCGGGGGCGGGCACGCTGAAGGACTGGGCGGACGGCTGCTGACTGACCCCGCCGCGCGTCACCCCGTCCTGTTCCATGTGGCAGGCAGCCAGCAGCAGCGGCACCATGAGCACAGCACGCAGGGCGCGGTTGATGGTCATGCAAGGCTCCCGCCGGCGCGCGCGGGGGTGGCGGGGAACGGACAGCTCAGGCCGTCGACCGCCATGGTCACCCCCACCGGCAGGCGGTGCTCCCAATCGCCATAGCGCACTTCATGGCCCATGTGGGTCAACACCGTGCGCTTCGGCGCGAGCCTGGCAATGACCTCCTGCGCCTCGGCCCAGCAGAGATGGGTGGGGTGCGGCAGTTCGCGCAGCATGTCGAGGATCAGGAGCTCGAGGCCCTGGAGGCGGGCAGCCTCCTCCGCGCCGAGCGCCTTGAGGTCGGTGAGGTAGGCCATGCCACCGCAGCGGAAGCCGGTGGTATCGCCGGCCGGACCGTGGCTGAGGTTGAGCGCGGTGACCTCCAGGCCGGCGATCTCCTGGGTGCTGCCTGGCGTCAGCGCCACCGGCAGCACCGCCGGGGTGCCGAGGTGGTAGGCCTCCTCGCGCTGTCCGAAGCAGTAGGGGAAGGAGCGCACCAGCGCCTCGAGGTGCCCAGCCTGGCCATAGAGCGGGATGCTGCGGCCCTCCATCAGGCGGTTGAGGTGGCGCAGGTCGTTGATGCCGTTGGCGTGGTCGGCGTGGTCATGGGTGAGCAGGACGCCGTCGCAGCTGACGATGCAGTCGGCAGGATAGCTGCGCCCGTCCCAGCGCGCGAAGGGGTCGCGCAGCTGCCAGGCGAGGTCGGGGCCGACGTCGATCAGCAGCACCTGGCCCGCCGGCCCGCGCAGGATCGCGCCCGCGCGCCGGCGCAAGTCGCGCGCATCATGCGACCACAGCGCCGGGCGGCCCCACGGCGGATTGCCGTGGCTGGTGCCGCAGCCGGTGATGATGATCTCCCACTCTGGCATGGCTGCACATTCGAGCGCGGACGCGCGCGCGCGGAAGGGGGATTCGCCCGGCGCCGGCGCGCATTGCCCGCCCCTTACTCTCGCTAGGCTCACGGCGATGCG
The DNA here is from genome assembly GCA_043758975.1 of Planctomycetota bacterium. Lineage (GTDB taxonomy): Bacteria > Planctomycetota > UBA11346 > UBA11346 > UBA11346 > BOG-1363. Next base: position 2,074 of record JAYVMM010001003.1, read on the forward strand.
CCCGCGCCCCGCCTCGGTCATCCCCGCCGGGCACAAGCTGCTCACCGGGCATTTCCATGAGGGGCCCGCCTACAGCTGCCTGCGCGAGCATGGCACCGGCGACTGGCTGGTGATCTACACCGTCGCCGGCGCCGGGCGCATTGCCGGCGCGCCCGGGGCGCCGGCCAACCTCACCGCGCCGGGCGAGATCGTGCTGTTCCGCCCGGGCACCTACCACGACTACCGCACCGCGCGCGCGGCCGGGCGCTGGGAGCTGCTGTGGGCCCATCTCCACCCGCGCGCGTGGTGGCACGAGCTGCTCGCCTGGCCTGAGCTTACGCCCGGGATCATGCGCGTGCAGCTCGATGCAAAGAGCGCGCGCGAGGTGGCGGGCGCGCTCGCTGACGCGCACGCGCTCGCCAGCGGCCCCCTGGCCAGGCGCGAGGGCCTGGCGATGAACGCGCTCGAGCGCGCCCTGCTATGGTGCGACGCCGCCAACCTCCAGCCTGGCGAGCCGCGCCTGGATGCGCGCATCCGCGCCGCCATGGAGGCGCTCTGCCGCGACCTCGATGCGCGCATCTCGGTCGCCGAGCTCAGTGCCGCCGCCGGCCTTTCGCCCTCGCGCTTCGCCCACCTCTTCAAAGCCGAGGCCGGCGAGAGCGTGATCCGCTACCGCGAGCGCCAGCGCCTCAGCCGCGCCTGCCAGCTGCTCAGCGTCACCAGCCACCACATCGCCGCGGTGGCGCGCGCGGTCGGCTTCGCCAACCCCTTCCACTTCTCGACCCGCTTCCGGCGCTTCGCCGGCGTGAGTCCGCGCGCCTACCGGCGGCGCCATGCCGCCGGCTGCTGAGCGCGGCGGGGTGCGATTGACGCCCCCGCGCCCGCTGTAGCCTCGGGCATGCGCCCGCGCCTGCTCGCCCTCGACCTCGACGGCACCCTGCTCACCGAAGACTGCCAGCTGCCGATGGGCCACGTGCACGCGGTGCGCGAGATCCGCCGCCTCGGCATCGAGGTGGTCATCGCCACCGGGCGCGGCCTGCTCACCACGCGCTGGGTGTGGCGCGCGCTCGGCCTGCAGTCGCCGCTGGTCTGCTTCAACGGCGGCTGGGTCGGCCATCCCGAGCAGGCGCTGCCGATCGCCAAGCGCAGCCTGAGCGAGGTCGATGTGCTGGCGGTGATGGCGGCGATGCGCGGCAGCGATGGCGTGCTGTGCTGCTATCCCGATCCCGACACCTGGCTGATGGACCGCGAGAGCGAGCTGACCAGGCCGTGGCGCGACCTCTACCGCGCCCCCATCCAGGTGCGCCCCGACCTCCAGGAGAACTGGCGCGGCGACAGCCTGAAGATGATGTACGCCGACCATCCGGCGGCGGTGCTGGCGGCGCGTGCCCACCTCCAGGAACGCTTCCGCACCCGCTTCCATGTGGTGATCAGCCAGCCCGACCGCCTCGAGATCCTGCCCACCTCGATCACCAAGGCCTGGGGCCTAGTCCAGCTGGCGCGCCATCTCGGCATCCCGCGCGAAGCGGTGTGGGCGGCGGGCGACGCCGACAATGACCGCGAGATGCTGCTGTGGAGCGGCTACGGCTGCGCCATGGGCCAGGCCGCGCCCGGCCTGCGCGAGGCCGTCCACCACGTGCTGCCGAGCGCGCACGCGCGCGGGCTGTGCGCGCTGCTTCCGCTGCTCGAGCGCGCGCTCGAGGCGCCGGCCTGAGGCGCCTTCGCGACTTGCTCCGACTTACTCCTCGGCGGGGGTGCGCCAGCGCCGCTCACCCAGCAGCGCATGCATGCGCCCGGCATCGATCCAGCGGCTCGGCTGCTGGGCGCCGTCAGAGCGCAGCTCGACCGCCAAGCCGAGGTCGGCGGCCAGCGCCGCGTAATAGCCGCCGACGGTCAGCCGCGCCGGTGAAGCAGCGTTGAGCAGGCCCGCGCCCAGGCCGCCCTGCGCCGCCTCGGCGCACAGCGCCGCACAATCGCGCTCGTGCAGATAGCTGAACGGGCGCGTCAGCGCGCCGGCGATCTCCAGCGCCTGGCCCGCCGCCGCCGCCGCGCGCAGGCGGTCGCGCGCGTGCTGGCGGCTGCCACCCACCAGCGCCGGCACGCGCAGCACCAGCGCGCCCGGCTGCGCCAACACCGCCTGCTCGATACGAAGCAGCGCGGCGCCGTCGGCATCGTCCTGGCGCACCGCGGCGCGCTCGTCCACCCCCTCCCCGCCAGCGTCGGCGTAGACCGCCGTGCTGCCGGTGTAGACCAGGCGGGCGGCGGGGAGGTGGCTGCGCACCAGCCCGGCGGCGCCAGACAGGCCATGGTCGCGCCCGCGCCTGACTCCCGGGGTGGCGGTGAGCAGCACGGCGTCGATACGCGGCATCGCCGCCGCGAGCGCCAGGTAGAGCGCCGGGTCGTTGGCGTCGCCGGAGAGCACAGTGAAGCCGGCGGCGCCATGCGCGTAGGGTCGGCGGCGCACCCCCAGCACCTGGTGCCCGAGCGCCTGCAGCGCGCTGCCGGCGGCGACGCCGACCACGCCGCAGCCGAGGATGAGCACGTTCAGTACGCTCATCGTCGGCGCGCGGAAAGACCCGGCCTCACCATGCCTGCAATCGCTCCATCACCCCGGTGGCGCGCTCGGCATCCTCGCGCAGCACGTAAGTGTGGCGCAGGTCGATCGGCTTATTGAAGCTGGCGAGCAGCTCGGAATGGCTGGTCACCGATTCGATGATCGGACGCCCGAGCACGCGGCGCTCGCACAGCAGGCGGGTGCCGGCGCGCTCCCCGTTGCCCGGCGCGCCGGCGCCGGCGAGCGAGGTGAAAACCTGGCGGGAATGGCGCATGAAGACCCGGCAGCCGGCCTGCTTGAGGGCGCCGACCAGCTCGTGGGCAAGGAAATTCTCCTGGGTCTCGGCGCCGACGCGCTCGCGCAGCACCAGCTTGGCGGGCTCGCGGTCGAGGATGCGCCGGCTCCAAGGCATGCCCTTGGCGCGCGCCTCGTACAGGCGGCTGATCACGCTATCGTCGCGCAGCTCGACCAGGTCGGCGAGCCCGCGCGCCAGGCTGAAGGCGACTTCGCCCTCGGCGATGGCGCGTTCGAGGTAGTACTCGAAAGCCGGCGGGGTCTTGTGGAAGTAGACTTGGAGGAACATGTGGTAGCGCGCCAGCAGCAGGCCCTCGAGC
>JAYVMM010001004.1:0-2978 GCA_043758975.1 Planctomycetota bacterium
GCGCTGATCGGCGGCATCCGCGCCCGGCCCGCCAAGCGCGCTCCAGCGCGCCTGCAGCGCCTGCTGGCGCACGGTGACCCCGGCGGGCTCGCCCGGCAGCTCGGCGGCGAGGCCGTCGAGGAAGCCGGCGCGCGCGCTGAGCGCGGACGCCACCTGCTCCGCGGTGGCGCGGCGGCGGTTGGCGAAGTCGCGCTGCGCGCGCTGGAAGCGCTCGTCGAGAACACGTGCCGCCTCGTCGAGCGGCAGCTCGCGGCTGGCCTGAAGCAGCGCGTGCTGCTGCTCGGCGAGCTGTGCGAGCGCGCCTGCGGCACGCTCCCAGTCGGTCGACAGCGCGAGGCGGGCGGCCTCGGCCACGAGCGGCTCGAGCGCGCGCACGCGCGCCTTGCGGCTCTGCTCGGGCGAAGGCTTGGCCTGCTCGGCCTCGATCGCGCGCTCGCGCTCACTGGCGGCGGCGCGCACCCCCTCGTTCTTGGCCTTGCGTGCGATGTCCTTGAGCAGGCTGCGCTTGGCGATCAGTGCGAGAGCGCGCTGGGCGAGCGCGCCGGAGGCGTCCTGCACCGCGACCAGGCTGAGCATCGCCGGGCTGGGCTCAGGCAGCGCGAGCAGGCGCGCGAAGGCGGCCTCGCGCATACCCGCGTCGGCAGCCTCGAGGCTGAGCTCGACCAGCGATTTCTGGTCACTGATGGCGTCGAGCAGCGGACGGCAGGCGGCCAGGCGACCGGTGCGCGCCAGGGCCACCGCCACCGAGCTGAGCTTCTCCCGCGCCAGGCGCACCACCTCGGGGTCGCTGGAGGTGAGCAGGGACTGCAGGCTGGCCTGCTCGGTGATGCGCCTGGTGGCGGCGGCGCGCACGCGCGCGTCGGGGTCGGTGCCGGCGAGGGCGATGAAGACCCGCTGCTGATCGTAGGTCAGCTCCTGGATCGCCGCCAGGCGCTGCTGGGCGTCCGCATGCCTCCACCGCGCCTTGCGCAAGCCGAGAAATCCCACTCGTCCTCCTTGCCCGCAGGCGCCGCGCTCGGCCGCCGATGGCCAGCGCGGGCGCTAGGCATACCGGCAGGCAGCCTTCCGCTCAACCGGCATTCCACCCCGACCGGACGCGCTGGGCCCCGCGGGATCGGGTGGGAAGGGAGGTTGCTCTCAGCGTCCCCCACCCACACCCCCGGACGTACTTCGCTGGTATCAGGCGGTTTCAATAACTCCTGGCAGGCCATCCCATGGCCTTGCTGTCACGGTAGCGCGTTGAACCGGCAGCTAGCCAGGTCTCCCGTGGTTGGTCTCGTTGTCATCACGTGGTTTGCGCGTCATAGAACGCGGTGGCCTACGTGATGCCATTCGGATGGTACCTTTCGTTGCTGGGTTGCCTGGCCACTGCGGCCTTTGGGATCAGGTTCTCGACTATCGCCTCCACGGTTTGCCATCAGCTTCTTTCAGATTGCACCTCGCACCCGTGCTGAGGCGTCCGGTTCCAGTGCATCAGGGCCCGGAGAGGACTTTCACCTCCTGCCTGCAGTGCATGCCGGGCACACAACGACATAACCTCTGCATTTGCCGAGGTTCCAACGCTCGCCGGACGTACCTTTAAATCGTAAGTCGTTGTAGGGAAATGGGTAAACTCGTATCCGACCTTCGATAACCTTTAATTTCATGATAACTCTTGCTAGGTTATCGTTGTAAATAGAGTTATTATTATGCCAGAGGCCGCGCTCACCGACGCGCTCGCGCGCTACCTTGCCACGGCCATTGGAGCTGAGGTGCGGGGCGTCGTGCCGGATGAGGCGCGGCGCTTGCCGTTGGCAATGCGGCAACGCTATCAGCCGTGGGCGGCCAGCCTTCATGGTCAGCCGTGCCTCTTTCTGATCGCCGCCGATGAGTTGGAGGCCCCGCGGATCATTGCCAAGCATCTCACCGTGGCTCACAACGCCTGGCCGGGGCACATCGCCGTGGTGGCGGCGACCCTGACGCCGCACCTGCGTCGGGCCCTGCTGGCGGCGCGGATCCCCTTCGTCGTGCCCGGTACCCAACTCCACCTGCCCTTTCTGGGCATGCTGCTCAGCGAGCGGTTCAAGGCTCCGCGGACCACTGCGAACGCTGTCCGACCGGCTACCCAGGCGGTCCTGCTGTGGTGGATCCACCACGGTCTCACCGCTGCCGACACCGCTCGCGAATTGACCCGGCATGTGGGCTACACGGCGATGTCCCTCAGCCGCGTGTTCGATGACCTGGATCGGCTGACGGCAGCGATGCCTGGCCTGACCATCACGCGCATCGGTCGTGAGCGCAAGGCGCGCTGGGCAGGCAATGCCCAGGAATTGTGGACTGCGGCCCGAGCGCACCTGCGAGGTCCCGTGCTGCGTCGGCACCTGGTCTGCGCCGATGTCGCCTTGCCGGGCTTGCCTGCCGGCCTGAGCGGGCTCGCCAGGTTGTCGGACCTGGCCGATCCGGACACGCCGGTCATCGCCACCGATCATGCTGCCTGGTTGGACCTGGGCCGCACGCGGCGGCTTGAACCGGGACTGCCTGGCGAGCCGAACACCATCGAAGTCGAGGTCTGGTGCCACGCCTGCGATCTGCATCAGACCCAGCAGGAAACCCGACCGGTGACGGCGGATCCTCTGGCCATCGCCCTGACCTTCACCGGCACGCTCGAGGCCCAGGATGAGCGCGTCGAGGCGGCTCTTCACCAGCTGGTCGCGGAGCATGCATGGCGCTGGTAGGTCTCGATCTCTTCCGGCAGCGATTCGCTGAGCATCAGGACCGCTATCTTCTGATCGGAGGCGCTGCCTGCTTGGTGGCGATGGGTGAACTCGGCATCGAGTTCCGCGCCACCAAGGACCTCGACGTCGTGCTCTGCCTCGAGCGCGTCGATCCAGCCTTCGCGCAGGAACTCTGGGCCTTCATCCGCGATGGCGGTTACCAGCACCGCGAGACCGCCAGCGGTCGGCGGGAATACTTCCGCTTCGCCAATCCGTCGCAGGCAG
>JAYVMM010001005.1:0-2873 GCA_043758975.1 Planctomycetota bacterium
CCTGCTCGGCGAGCACAACGCGCGCAACGCCTGCCTGGCGCTCACCGTGGCCACCGCCTACGGCCCCGCCGGGGCGTCCGGCAGCCTGGCCGGGCGGCTGCGCCAGGTGCGCGCCCTGCCGCACCGCCTCGAACTGGTGCATGCCGCGCGCGGGGTGCGCTTCGTCAACGATTCGATCGCCACCACGCCCGAGGCGGCGTGCGCCGGCCTGGAGGCGATCGAGGGGCCAATGGCGGTGATCCTCGGCGGCTCGGACAAGGGCGCCGACTTCGCCGGCCTGGCCGGCGCGGTGGCGATGCGCGGCGCTTGGCCGATCATCATCGGCCAGACCGGCGACGCCATCGCCGCCCAGCTGGCGCGCCACGGCATCACCCCCGGACGTGCGCGCACGCTTGACGAGGCGATCACCTGGTGCTTGTTCGCGCTCCAGCGCGGCGGCACCGTGCTGCTCAGCCCGTCCTGCGCCTCGTTTGACATGTTCAACGGCTTCGAGGACCGCGGGCGGCGCTTTGCCGAGGCGGCGCGCCGGCTGTGCCCGCTCGCCCCGGGCCAGCAAGCCTCTGGCTCCTAGCGCGCAAGGCGCCATCATCCGGGCATGCGCACCACGGCCATCAGCGGCCCCGCGAGCGGTCGCTACCTGGTCGGCTTCGATCTCCGCCGCCGCCCCCACCTCGAAAGCGATGTGCTGGTGGTCGGCGGCGGGGTGGCCGGGCTATGCGCCGCGCTCGCCGCCGCCGAGCGCGGCAGCGAAGTCCTGCTGCTGGTCAAATCCTCGCTGAGCGAGAGCAACACCCACTACGCGCAAGGCGGCGTGGCAGCGGTGCTCGGCGAAGGCGAGCGCGAGAGCCGCGACGAGGTCGAGCTGCACGTACAGGACACCCTGCAGGCGGGCGCCGGGCTGTGCGACGAGCAGGTGGTGCGCGAGCTGCTCGGCGGCGCCGCCGCGGCGATCGAGCTGCTGCGCCGCCACGGCTGCCGCTTCGACCACGGCGCCGACGGCCACCTCGCGCTCGCGCGCGAAGGCGGCCACAGTGCGCGCCGCATCCTGCACGCGCACGGCGACTCCACCGGCGCCGAGGTCGCGCGCAGCCTGGCGTCGGCGGTCGCCGCCCATCCCCAGATCACCGTGGTCGATCACGCCTTCGCCATCGACCTCCTGAGCGCCACGCCCGGCGGGCGCGTGCTTGGCGTGCTCTACCACCGCCGCGAGGAGCTGGTCGCCGCGCTCGCCGGCGCCACCGTGCTCGCCACCGGCGGCTGCGGCTGGGTGTGGCGCGAGACCTCTAACCCGCCGGTCGCCACCGGCGACGGCCTGGCCATGGCCTACCGCGCCGGCGCCGAACTGATGGACTTGGAGTTCATGCAGTTCCACCCCACCACCCTCTACATCGCCGGCGGCGCGCGCCTGCTCATCACCGAGGCCATGCGCGGCGAGGGCGCGGTGCTCAAGGACAACGCCGGCGAGCGCTTCATGCCGCGCTACCACCCCGCCGCCGAGCTCGCCCCGCGTGACGTGGTGACGCGCGCGATCATGGCCGAGATCCGCGCCAGCTCCTTCCCCCACGTCTGGCTCGATGCCACCCATCTCGGGGGTCCCTTCCTCGCGGAGCGCTTCCCCACCATCGCCCAGGCCTGCATGCGCTTCGGCATCGACATCGCGCGCCAGTGGATCCCGGTCCACCCCAGCGCGCACTACCACTGCGGCGGGCTGCGCAGCGACGCGCGCGGGGCGACCTCGCTGCCCGGGCTGTGGAGCGCAGGCGAGGTCGGCTGCACCGGCCTGCACGGGGCCAACCGCCTGGCCTCCAACAGCATCCTCGAAGGGCTGGTGGTCGGCATCCGCGCCGGCGGCGACGCCGCCGGCAAAGGCGGCGCGCCCGGGCGGGTGCGCCTGAGCGAGGCCCGCGGCGAGGCCGCCTCGGACAGCCTGGACGTGCCCGACCTGGTGCGCAGCCTGCGCGCGCTGATGTGGCGCCAGGTTGGCATCGAGCGCAATGCTGGCGACCTCGCCATGGCCAGCCGCAGCCTGGCCTTCTGGAGCAGCCACCAGGCGCGCGGCGAGTTCCGCACGCGCGAGGGCTGGGAGCTGCAGAACCTCCTGCTCGTCGGCAGCATCATCGCCGCCGCCGCGCTTTCTCGGGGCCATGGCATCGGCACCCATACCCGCACCGACGAGCAGGGCGCGCCCGACCTCACCCACCACGTGATGCAGCGCGCGGAAACGCCATGAGCGCCGCTCCCGGGAATCCCGCGCCGAGCGCTCCCGGCGAGGCCGACGAGCTGCGCTGGGTGGCGGTGGGGCAGGCGGCGGAGTGGCCGGAGGAGGGTGGGCGGTTGGTGCAGATCAAGGCGCGGCGCATTGCCATCTTCCACCACCAGGAACGGTGGTACGCGCTCAAGGACCCCTGCCCGCACGCCGGGGTCTCGCTGTCGCGCGGCCCGCTGGGCGCGGGTACCGTGATGTGCCTCGGCCATGGCTGGACCTTTAGCTTGGCCACCGGCGAGGTGGTCCAGGGCGCCGCCGGCCACCGCGTCGCCAGCTACCCGGTGCGGGTGGTCGCCGGTGCGGTGGAAGTCGGGGTCTGACCCGCCTTTCCCGCCCCGCCCCTACGCCTTGCGGGCGCGGTCAGCGCTCGTAGCTTTGTGCCGTCCGCCCGAGTAGCTCAGTGGTAGAGCAATGCTTTCGTAAAGCGGAGGTCGCAGGTTCGAGTCCTGTCTTGGGCACCAGAGAAACCACGGATAAAACCGTGGTTTTGTTGTTGAATTGAGACTCTAAAAAAAATAGGTAAATGCGTGCCAATTCGCACGCCAAGGAAAAATTTGAATCTCACCCCCTGGTGGATAGAGTTGGAATAAACCCATCGAGGAAATCT